>JBMNUW010000106.1:0-11175 GCA_050946475.1 Prevotella sp. | reverse complement strand
AATTATGAATTGTGAATTATGAATTAATAATAGTTGTCTTTAGTTGTGGTTCGTTGTCTTGAAATTAAATAAAAACAACCAAGGACAACTAAAGACAACTTATAGCTACTACGCAGCTTATTATCGTAACGCAACCAATTTTTGAATTTTGAATTGATTTCCGTCGCGCAGCCCAATTATGAATTATGAATTATGAATTAATCAATAGCTTTCCTCTGTCCTTGGGAAATCTACTGATTTCACGGCTTTGATATATGCTTGCACACCGTCAGTCATGCACTTTTCCATATCAGCAAAGCGACGGAGGAACTTGGGGCTGAACTGATGGTTCATGCCCAGTGCATCAGCATAGACCAGCACCTGACCGTCGGTATCCGGACCAGCACCAATACCAATCGTCACACCTTTTATTTCTTTAGTAATCTGTGCAGCCAACTTAGCAGGCACTTTCTCCAATGTCATTCCGAAACATCCCGCATCGTCAAGTGCATGGGCGTCTGCCAATATACGCTGAGCCTCAGTATCGTCCTTGCCACGCAGTCCGTAGCCGCCCAACTGATGGATACTCTGAGGAGTCAATCCGATGTGACCTTCCACAGGGATGCCCGCATTGACCATAGCACGGATGGTGTCCGTCAATTCAGCACCACCCTCTATCTTCACGGCATCCACGCCAGTCTCCTTGATGATGCGGATGGCATTGCGCACAGCCTCCTCCTTGCTCACCTGATAGGAGCCGAAAGGCATGTCGCAAACCACGAAACAGCGATGACATGCGCGTGCCACACTGCGTGCCATGAAAATCATTTCGTCGAGGGTAATAGGAATAGTGTTCTCATTGCCCGCCATCACATTGGAAGCTGAGTCACCCACATGAATAGAGTCGATACCTGCCTCCTCGATAATTTTTGCTGTGGTGTAGTCATAAGCAGTAAGCTGGGTAATTTTCTCACCGGCAGCCTTCATCTGCAATAAGGTTTTTACTGTAATCTTTTTCTTGTCAGTTGTTAAGTATCCCATAAAAATTACATTAAGTCAGTGCAAAGTTACCCATTTTTCGTAACTTTGCACTCAATTAATCATTTTAATTTCAAATTTAAAGCAATTCATACGCCATCATGTTAGAAGGTAAGAAGATAGTACTGGGCATCACGGGGTCCATTGCAGCCTACAAATCCTGCCTCATCGCCCGGTTGCTTATTCGCCGCGGTGCCGAGGTACAAGTGGTTATCACTCCCGCCGGCAAAGAGTTTATCACCCCTATAACCCTTAGCGCACTGACCCACAAGCCCGTGGTGAGCGAGTTCTTCTCCCAGCGCGACGGCACCTGGCATTCGCATGTCGACCTGGGCCTTTGGGCAGATGCCATGCTCATAGCTCCCTGCACGGCCAGCACGTTGGGGAAAATGGCCAACGGCGTTGCCGACAACATGCTCGTAACCACCTACCTGTCCATGAAGGCGCCCGTATTCATCGCCCCGGCTATGGATCTTGACATGTACCGACATCCTTCCACACAACACAATCTGGAAGTTCTGCGAAGCTATGGCAACACTATTATTGAACCTGCTACGGGATTTCTCGCCTCGGGACTTGAGGGCAAGGGACGCATGGAGGAACCGGAAGCTATCGTGAATTTTCTCGACAGCTACTTCGAGTATCAGAAACCTTTGGGAACTTTGAGTGGAAAGCACATTCTTGTAACCGCCGGTCCTACCTACGAGCGAATAGACCCTGTACGATTCATCGGCAACTATTCCAGTGGCAAGATGGGATTTGCCCTTGCTGAGGAATGTCGCCGCCGCGGCGCTAAGGTAAAACTGGTAGCTGGTCCGGTAGCCTTGAAGTGCCATCCCGACATTCGACGCATCGACGTGGAGAGTGCCGAGGAAATGTATGATGCCGCCACCTCTGTTTTCCCATCTGTCGACGCTGCCATTCTCTGCGCCGCTGTGGCTGATTTCCGACCCGCAACCGTGGCAGAACAGAAAATCCACAGGGGCAACGATGCCATGCATATCGACTTGCTGCCCACTCGGGACATCGCCCAACAAATTGGAAAGATGAAAAAGGAGGGACAGCGTATCGTGGCATTTGCCTTGGAGACCGACCACGAAGAACAACATGCTGAGGAGAAACGCAAAAAGAAAAATGCCGACCTTATCGTACTCAACTCCACACGCATTCCCGGTACCACTTTCCGCAGCGACGACAACCAAATAGCAATTATCTCCGACAAGGGGACGACACACTATCCCAAGAAACCCAAGCAGGAAGTGGCAGCCGATATCATCGACCAGTTGGAGAGCATACTTTGAAATGAAATCATGAAAACAACCATCGGAATAGACGTGGGTATCTCCACGACAAAGATTGTGGGCGTGCGCAACGGTGCCATCATTGCCCCTGTCTGGATTAAGGCCACCGACCCCGTGACATCACTCTATGGCGCCTTCGGCAAGTTTCTTCACGACAACCATATCGGACTGGCTGAAGTGGAACACGTTCTGCTCACCGGCGTTGGGGCTGCCTATATCAAGGGGCCGGTCTATGGACTACCCACCACGAGGGTGGAGGAATTTTTAGCCGATGCCTTGGGGGCACAGTTCGAGACAAAACTTCACCGAATGATTGTGGTGTCAATGGGAACCGGCACCTCACTCGTGAGCTACGCCAACGGCAAAGTGAATCATCTCGGAGGCATTGGAATCGGCGGAGGTACGCTCAGTGGATTAAGCCGACTGTTGCTCAAGACCGACGACATCAAACTCATCTCACAGATGGCCCTCGACGGTGACATCTCGCACATCAATCTCTCCATCGGCGATATTTCTGCACGACCGCTGCCCGGTCTGCCTATGACTGCCACGGCATCGCTCTTTGCCAACGCCCAGACGAATGCTGTCAAGGAAGACGTCGCCTTAGGCCTGATTTGTATGGTACTACAAGCCATCGGGTCGGCTGCCGTCCTCAGTGCACTCCGCAGCGACATCCGCGACTTCGTGCTCATCGGCAATCTCTCGAAGTTGCCACAGTGCCAGGACCTCTATCCCAAACTGGAGAAACTTTACAACGTCCACTTCATCATTCCACAGCACAGCGAATTCTGCACAGCCATCGGCGCGGCTATCTCGCACGTAAACAAAGACAAATATTCAAAACCATGAAAATTATCCTCGTAGGAGCAGGCAATCTCGCCACACAACTCGGTCATGCACTTCATCAGGCTGGTCACGACCTGCCTCAGGTCTACTCACACACCATGACCTCGGCACAACTTCTGGCAGATCAAATCGGGGCAGAACCCACAGACGACATCGATGCGCTGGCTACCGATGCCGACCTATATATTATTGCTGTAAAAGACCGGGCACTGTCGGAAGTCATCTCCCGTCTCTGCCCTTCTCGTCGTTCTCAGGTATTCGTCCATACGGCAGGCTCCATGCCGATGGATGTATTTAAGGGACAGGCCGACCATTACGGTGTTTTCTATCCCATGCAGACTTTTTCAAAAAATCGGGCAGTTGACTTCCACGTCATCCCCACTTTTCTCGAATGGAACGATGCCGAGGCTGAGAACCTTATTCAGTCAATGGCGACATCTGTCACCAACCGCATCTACCACCTGCCCACTGCCGACCGCAAATATCTCCACCTCGCCGCCGTATGGGCTTGCAACTTCACGAACCACTGTTACGAGGTTTCCGCCAATCTCCTTGCCCGTCATGGCATTCCCTTCGACGTAATGTTACCCCTCATCGACGAGACAGCTCATAAAGTACATACGCTCACACCCCACGAAGCACAAACAGGTCCGGCTGTCCGTTACGACGAAAACGTCATCCGTGCCCAGTCCGCCCTCCTTTCCGATATCCCCCGTCTCCGCGAACTCTACGAATTGCTTTCGAAAGACATACACGAAGTTAATTCATAATTCATAATTAGGCTACGCAATAGACAATTCATAATTAGGCTAACGCAGTGATTTTCTCAATGTATAATTAGGCTACGCGACGAAAATTTCGTCCTCACCGATAACTCTTGCAGGGTTGCCGGCCCCCCCTTCGTTTCCCCTGTCATCGGGGGACAGAAAAGTGCCGGCCCCCGACCCGAATGGCTTAATCAGCTACACGATTCAGCTCCATTTTTCAACTCATTTCTTTTGCGTAGCAAAATCCCTCCCCCTCCCTTCCATCGCGCAGCCAATTTTGCATTTTGCATTGCCTCGGATTTTGAATTGATAATTGTTGTCTTTCATTTCTTGTCTTAAATAGGAAAATAATTGTTCGATTATTCTTTTTTCGATGCTTATAACTACACATTTCATTGATAAAAAATGACCAGCTGAAAAATAATTACAAGAAAATCTACACAGTTTGGATAAAAATATGTAACTTTGCAAACATCTTGCCGAAAGACCCTAAAAGGACAACTATAAATAACGACAAGAATAAAGCAAGACTAATTCCAAGAACAGTGATTGTAGGATTGGACAACAAATACTACGCTGTTGGAGAACACCCCTGTTCTACCCCAGCCAACAATTCCGAACCAGCTACGGTTGATTGGGAGTGGTTCGTTTTACGCGATTTGAAGCGCAGCAATGCCAAGGTCCCCGCCTACAAGCAGCTCTCCGAAGCCAATTTCGAAGTTTTCACCCCACTTTACTGGCGTGTCAGACTCGTAGGCTCTCGACGCATCCGCGAATGTGTGCCTTTCGTACAAGACCTTCTCTTCGTGCATTCCACCCGCGACCGGCTCGATACCGTCGTCGACTCTACCCCCACCCTGCAATACCGCTACGAACGAGGCAAGGGAGCACGTTGTCCCATGAAGGTGCGCGAGAAAGAGATGAACAACTTCATCGCCGCTGTAGGCCATTCGGGGTTCACCTGCCATTACTTCCAACCTCTTGAGCTGCGTCCTTCCATGATTGGTCGCAAAGTACGTATCGTTGGCGGCGCCCTCCACACCTTCGAGGGGCGCCTGCTTTCCATTCGGGGTTGCCGACGTCGCCGTGTTCTCGTAGAGATACCCGGTTTCATCGCCGCCACCGTTGAGGTAGAACCCGAATTCATCGAACTGATAGACGACGAAAACGAAACAAAGAAATAGAAATATAGAAATTTTCCCGGTAATATGAAGTTAAAAGGAACTTGGCTGGCTGCCGTTGCAGTAGCCATCGTGATGGGCAGTTGTTCTGCACCCAAGAAAATCGAGTATGTACAAGATTTAGACTATGGACAGTTGCAGAGCATCCAGAACTCTAAGGAAATCACCGTTCAGCCCGAGGACAAGCTCTCCATTGTGGTTAACAGCCGCGATGAGGATCTTGCACGAATGTTCAATCTCCCAGTAATGACCAATCGTGTAGGTGAGACGTCTAAATCAACGAGTTATCTTCAAAACATGTCCTGCTATTCCGTGGACAGCAAGGGTTGCATCGACTTCCCCGTTATCGGCAAAGTGAAAGTAGAAGGATTGACCCGAATGCAGATTGCCAATGATATCCAGACCAAGCTCCGTGACAAAAGACTGGTCAATGATGCTGTCGTCACTGTGGAATTCGCCAACCTTTACATTTCCGTTCTTGGAGAAGTGAAATCACCCGGTCGCTATTCCATCGACCGTGATCACGTTTCCATCTTCGATGCTTTGGGCATGGCAGGCGACCTGACTATTTACGGTCGTCGCGACAGTGTGGTAGTACTACGCCAGGTAGGCGAAGGACAGCAGATTGCCTATACCATGAACCTCACCTCTGCCAAAGACCTTCAGTCCTCCCCGGCTTACTACCTCCAGCAGAAGGATGTGGTCTACGTACGTCCTAACAATACCCGCAAGCGTCAGTCCACCGCCAACGGAAATACCCTTGTAAGTTCCTCGTTCTGGATTTCCGTTACTTCACTTATAGCTTCTATATGTGCCATCTTCATTAACTAATATCGCTGACTTTCATCAATGAACAATTCCGAGAATTTCGAGTCTGATTATGATAATTCCTTGAGTTTCAAGGAACTCTATCTTTTATACATCTCCAAATGGAAGTGGTTCGTCATTTCCATAGCTTGCTGTCTCCTTTTGGCTGTGGTCTATCTCCTGAAGACCGCCCCCGTCTACACCCGCCAGGCCACTCTTCTCATCAAAGAAGATACCAAGAACGGAAGTTCTATCTCTTCTGAAATAGGACAGTTCAGCGATATGGGGCTCTTCACGTCCTCTTCCAACGTCAACAACGAACTTTCTACTATCCAATCGCCTTCCATGATATTGGAGACGGTCCGTCGTCTCAATCTTGAAATCGATTGCTTTCAAAAGGGATTTTTCTATGACAAGACCCTCTACGGACTGGACAATCCTGTCACCATTACCATCACGGGCATGCGCGACAAGGATGCTTGTTCTTTTGACCTAAAGGTAGACAAGGACGGCGCTATTCATCTGTCCGACTGTAAATTCAATGATGTAGATACCATCCGTACCGAATATTCGGGAAAACTCAATGTTCCCGTTTCCACCGACTTTGGCAAGGTGCTGGTCACGAAAGCTCCCGGATTCAACAAGTACATAGCAGAACAGGATATTGATCTTAAAGTAGTACGCACTGACTTCACTTCTGCCGTAGAGGCCTACGAGACCAAACTTTCTGCATCCCTCGCAGATAAGAAAGCTACCATTATCGACTTGAGCTTTGAAGATGTATCTATCCAGCGTGCCGAGGATTTCCTCAACACCCTCATCTCCGTCTACAACGAAAGTTGGCTGAAAGACAAAAACCAGATTGCCGTAAGCACCTCGCGTTTCATTGACGAACGTTTGCAGGTCATTCAAAAAGAACTCGGTGATGTGGATAATGACATTTCCACCTACAAAAGCTCCAACCTCATTCCTGATGCAGAGTCCGCTGCTGGCGTCTATCTCCAGCAGGCCAGCGATGCCAACACCGAACTCATCAAGCTCCGTAATGAGTTGTACATTGCCCGTTACATTCAGAACTTCATTTCCAATGAAAAGAACAACAATCAGTTGCTGCCAGCCAATTCCGGCATCGGCAATGCCTCGATAGAAAAGCAGATTGCTGACTACGATGAGAAAGTGCTCCAGCGTAACAGTCTCGTGTCCAACAGCAGTACCAGCAACCCCTTGGTGCAGGATCTCGACAAGCAGCTCGCCTCCATGCGCAGTTCCATCCTTACCGCTGTGAGCAATCAGGTGCGTGCCCTCAATACGCAGATTAGCGGCTACAGTGCCGACCAGGCTGCCACCAATTCGCGCATTGCCTCCGGACCGACCCAGGCAAAATACCTCCTTCCCAAGGAACGGCAGCAAAAAGTGAAAGAGTCACTCTATCTCTACCTTCTCCAGAAACGGGAAGAGAACGAGCTTTCTCAGGCTTTCACCGCCTATAATACCCGCGTGATTTGTGCTCCAATGGGCAAGGACAAGCCGACCTCACCTGTTCATAGTAAAATCTATTTTATCGCATTCTTCATAGGACTGCTCATACCCGTTGTACTCATTGTAATACAGGAAAATCTTGACACTCGTATCCGTGGCCGCAAGGACATCGAAAGCCTTACCATGCCCTTTCTCGGCGAACTGCCACAGTATGGTAAACGCAAAACCAAGATGTGGCTCGAGCGTTTGGGACTTGCTAAAAAGCGCAAAGAAGACGAACGCAGCTACCTCGTGGTACAGGACCGCAACCGTAACGTCATCAATGAGGCCTTCCGTGTCATCCGTTCCAATGTCGAGCTGATGATGAACGACCCCAACAAGAAAGTTATCGTCATGTCCTCTGTCAATTCCGGTAGCGGCAAAACCTTCATCGTGGGAAACTTGGCTGCAGCTTTTGCCATCAAGCACAAACGTGTAGTTATTGTAGACCTTGACTTGCGTAAAGCTTCCACGAGTAAATACGTCGGTGACCCGCACCACGGTGTCACCGACTATCTCATCGAACGCATCGACGACTGGCACAAGGTCATCAAACAGCCTGAGGGATACTCCAACTACGACATCATCCCTGTAGGCGTAATGCCTCCGAACCCCGCCGAATTGCTTTTCTCTCCCCGTCTCGACAAGATGATTCAAGAACTGCGTCAGGAATACGACTACGTTTTCATCGACTGTCCCCCGATTGGTGTCGTGGCCGATGCCTCCGTTATCGTTCGCCATGCTGATCTCACCATCTTCGTAGTTCGTGCCGGACTGCTCGAAAGGGAGATGTTGCCCGAAATCGAACGTTACTACACCGAAAAGAAGGTACCCAACATGGCACTCCTCCTCAATGGCACAGAGGCTGTGCACAATGGATACCACCGTTACGGCTACCACTACGGTTATGGTTACGGTTATGGCTACACCAGCGACGACAAGAAAAAATAGTCAACCATTGACAACCGTTATTGAGCGAAAATATGTTTTCGATTTTCAGTCATAGTCACACTCTCCTTGAAGCCAACTTATTTAAGGACTTCACCGAGTGGCATTGTCACCTTCTTCCCGGAGTGGACGACGGCGCACCTGATATGGACAAGTCGCTCCGTCTGCTCCGTCGTATGGAAGAAGTGGGGGTAAAGTGCGTCCACCTCACGCCCCACATCATGGAGGATTACCCCAACACGCCCGAAAGTCTGAATGAACGTTTCAGTGAGCTTCAGACTGCCTATCAGGGCAACATCGAGCTTCATCTCGCTGCCGAACAGATGCTCGACAATCTCTTCACCGAGCGATTAGATGAAGGTCGCCTGATGACGCTCCACGGAGACAAAGTCCTCGTAGAGACCTCCTACTACAATCCTCCTTATCAAATGGACAATGTGTTGCGCGACATCATTGCCAGTGATCACACTCCTGTTTTAGCTCACCCAGAACGTTACACCTACATGGAGGTTTCCGACTACGAGCGGCTCAAAGGCATGGGCATCCTCTTCCAGCTCAATCTCGGTTCTCTTGTCGGTCTCTACGGTCCGCAGGCACAGAAGAAGGCACACATGCTCATAAAACATGACTGGTACGATCTCTGCGGCACCGACACCCACTCTATGCACTTCTATGAGCGGCTGCTCCAGTCGAAACTTAAGACCAACATCTTAGACGACGTGCACCGAATCATAGAAAAATCCATTAATTCAACATTCGCAGACTAAAATTATGTTATGAACAGACATCTCACGGGTAGTGAAGCCATACGGGTCGGCGTAACGTTTTTCGATTTCGTCATCGTCAACCTGCTTTTCCTTCTTCTCATAGAGGGAAATTTCATCAATGTGCCTCGCTTCTTCTTCGACTACACCAAGGTGACGTTCCTTCTTCTCAACATCACCCTGGCTATCGCCGAGTACTTCTTTGGCACCATCCTTCATCGTCACATGGTGGCCTTCACCCACGTGAGCAACAACATCCTGCATCTGACTGTCCTTCACGCTTTGCTGTTCTTCATCTTCATTAAGGTGGTCGACAGTCTGGGCGACTCTCTCTTCATACCTTCTCTGACATTTTTCTTCCTCGAATTCATCATTATACTCTTCTCTCGCGCAATAGAGCTAAGTGTACTCAAGCGTTTGCGCAGCAAGGGCTACAACAGTCGTTCCGTCTTGCTCGTCGGACACGACCCGGCCATCCGCAGTCTCTACAACGACTTGGTAGCTGACATTTCCTTGGGCTACCGTGTCGTAGGCTATTATGCCGATAAAGAAGGAGCTTTCGCCGATACCTCCCTGCCCCATCTCGGTACCCTTGACCAGCTCGAGGCACTGATGCAAAAAGAAGATACAACGACCGTCAATCCCTCTACTCAAAAGACAGATAAGCATCCAAATCCATTAAAGGTCGACGAAATTTTCTGTTGCATCTCGCATGACTATTCGCAGACGGTAATCAACATCATGCACTATTGCGACCGTCATCTCATCCGCTTCTTCTATCTGCCCCGTCAGTTCGGTGTCTATCGTCTCAATTTGAAGCCCCTCAATTTTTATGGAGTAGATGTCTTCACCAATCTCACAGAGCCGTTGGAAAACCCCTTCAACCGTTGGATCAAGCGCCTCTTCGACGTCCTTTTCAGCAGTGTGGTATGCATCTGTCTATTACCATTCATCCCCATCATCGGCCTTATCATCAAACTGCAAAGTCCCGGTCCCATCTTTTTCAAACAGGCACGTACCGGTCTCAACGGTAAGACCTTCATGTGCTACAAGTTCCGCTCTATGCACGTCAACAAGGATGCCGACCGGGTACAAGCCACGGAGCACGACGTCCGCAAGTTCAAGTTCGGCGACTTCATGCGTCGCACCAATATCGACGAGTTGCCTCAGTTCTTCAATGTTCTCAAGGGTGACATGAGCGTCGTAGGCCCCCGTCCCCACATGCTCTATCACACCGAAGTCTACAGCAAAATTATTGACAAATACATGGTCCGCCACTTCTGCAAGCCCGGCATCACTGGCTTGGCTCAGATACGCGGCTGCCGCGGCGAGACCAAAGAACTGTGGCAGATGGAAGAGCGCGTCCATTACGACATTTGGTACATTGAGCACTGGACCTTCACGCAAGACCTCTACATCATTGCCAAAACCGTCCTCAACGTATTTGAGCATGACGAACACGCCTACTAATTATTCGTTGCCCGGCAACGAGTAAAAAATTCGGTTAATTCGCTTAATTGGTTGGCAAGAATGATACCCCGATTAGTTGACTCTCCACTCATCTATTACAGTGAAGATTTTTAGTGATTTTGCTTGTTTTTCAGATGATTTCTTTTGCTTGGCAAAATCCAGCAACAATTCGCTGCGCAGCCTAATTATGCATTATGAATTATGAATTATCTTCGTGGATATCCCCGGCTATTCAACACGAAGGAAAATATTGTCCCTGTAGGCACTACCTTTAACAAAAAAGGTACCCTTTTCGTTGGAACTCAATCAAAAAAGAACTAACTTTGCAATATAAGGCAAAAATAAATTGAAAACCACCTCACTCCCCATTAACCTTTACAAGTCGATGGGGAAGCCTAGTCAGTCCTCGTACTGCCCAACTCTCACCAACCCATTTCATAACTGCGTGATTTACAAAAAGTTGTATTATCATGCAGGAATAGAATTATTTTACCCATATTAAAGATGATAATCATATGCCCCAACCTTTACCATAACAGTTAAAGAACGGCACTTG
>JBMNUW010000105.1:0-11178 GCA_050946475.1 Prevotella sp. | reverse complement strand
CCTCTAACAACAAAACGGAAAGAATATAAAAAATGGCACCTGCTTCGCAGCAGATGCCATTCAATCTCAATAGGTATTAGTCTTTCTTTAAGGTAAAAAGATTGTATTCAGGATAACGTCTGCAAAGGTAAGGAAGTTTTCCCAAACTGCCAAATATTTTTCAACATTTTTGTTCACAACTTTTTAGAAGTTCCTATATAGACTATATTAAAGACGAATTTGCATAGTAAAAAAATAGCAAATATTTTGTCGCTATCATAGGCGGTTATCTTGAAATTGATTAACTTTGCACATAACATACAATAAATTTATACAAGCACTATGACAACAAACGACCATGCCAACGAAGAGGAAAGGCACAGCATCAGCTTTGTGGAGCAATATGTAGAACAAGACCTGGCCGAGGGAAAGAACGGTGGACGTATCCAGACACGCTTCCCCCCAGAGCCAAACGGCTACCTTCACATAGGCCATGCCAAGGCCATCTGCATGGACTTCGGTGTGGCGGAAAAATACAATGGCGTCTGCAATCTTCGCTTTGACGATACCAACCCCTCGAAAGAGAATACCGAATATGTCGAAAATATCCTCAACGACATCGAATGGCTAGGATTCAAATGGGGACACATTTATTACGCCTCAGACTATTTTCAGAAGCTCTGGGACTTCGCTATCTGGATGATAAAGCAGGGAAAGGCTTATGTAGACGAGCAGACCTCAGAACAGATTGCCGAACAGAAAGGAACGCCCACTACGCCCGGCGTGGAAAGTCCCTTCAGAAACCGTCCTATAGAGGAAAACCTCAGGCTCTTTGAGCATATGAACACGCCTGAGGCCGTAGAAGGTTCCATGGTGTTGAGAGCAAAGCTCGATATGGCCAACGACAATATGCACTTCCGTGACCCTGTGATTTACCGTATCATACAGACACCGCATCATCGCACGGGAACCAAATGGCACTGCTATCCCATGTATGACTTTGCACACGGACAGAGTGACTACTTCGAGGGGGTTACCCACTCCATTTGCACCCTTGAGTTTGTTCCCCACCGTCCGCTTTACGATTTGTTCATAGACTTCTTAAAAGAATACGACGGAACTGCCGCAGAGGGACTGCATGACAATCGCCCAAGGCAGATTGAGTTCAACCGTCTGAATCTCACCTACACGGTGATGTCTAAGCGGAAACTGCATCAGCTAGTAGATGAGCATCTTGTCAACGGATGGGACGACCCACGTATGCCTACCCTATGCGGAATGCGTCGACGCGGCTATTCTCCAGAATCCATTAGAGATTTCATTCATTCCATCGGCTACACTAAGTTTGATGCTCTCAACGATGTGGCTCTTCTCGAAGCCGCCGTACGCAACGACTTGAACAAAAAGGCTACGCGAGTGTCGGCTGTACTTGACCCTGTGAAACTCGTCATCACCAACTATCCCGAAGGAAAGACCGAGGAGATGGAAGCCATTGACAATCCCGAGGATGAGAACTCTACCAAGCACACCATCACATTCTCTAGAGAACTGTGGATGGAGCGTGCTGACTTCATGGAAGATGCTCCCAAGAAGTTCTTCCGCATGACGCCCGGAAAAGAGGTGCGGTTGAAAAACGCCTATATCGTTAAATGCACAGGTTGCACCAAGGATGCTAGCGGCAACATCACGGAGATTCAGGCAGAATACGATCCTGAAAGCCGAAGCGGAATGCCCGGTGCCAACCGTAAGGTGAAAGGCACCCTCCATTGGGTCAGCATAGATCATTGCGTCAAGGCTGAAGTGAGAGAATACGACAGACTCTTCATGGTGGAAAATCCATCAGCAGACGAACGTGACTTCCACGAACTTCTGAATCCCAACTCGCTGAAAGTAAACGATAACTGCTACGTTGAAAACTTTGCTGCAAGTATGAAACCTGGTCAATATCTGCAGTTCCAGCGCATTGGGTACTTCATGGCAGACCCCGACGGATCCGAAGATCATCCCGTATTCAATAAAACAGTGGGACTCAAGGATACTTGGGGGAAAAAGAACAAATAAGCTGAATCACTATTTCTTTGGACGACAACTATTATCAGAGCAAGAAGTTCCAGCAACTTCTTAATATGTACGAAAATGCCCGTCAGAACGGACAGTCTCCATATATGGAGGCTGACGATCTGGCGGACATTGCCGATTATTACCAAATACACGGACGGAAGAGTCAAGCAATTGGTGCTGCACGCTATGCCTTGCAACTTTTCCCGGATGCTGTTCAACCGCTAACATTCCTCGCAAGAATGGCCATACTCGTTGACAACGATGAAAAGGCTGCATGGAACTATCTTGACCAAGTGGGTGATAAGTCGGACCTCGACTATATCTATACCGTAGCAGAAGTGAAATTGGCCAAGAACAAAATCCAAGAAGCCGAAGCATATCTGGAAGAAAAGTTCCAGGAAGTGGACGAGCAAGAAGATTTCATCCTTGACGTCGCCCTACTCTTATGCGACTACAATCAGTTTGACCTTGCCCAACATTGGCTCGACAGAAGCACTGACTATGATGAACCCGACTACAAAGAAGTAAAAGGGAGAATTCTCATGGACAAGGGAAATTTGGATGAAAGCGCCAAGATATTCAACCAACTGATAGATGACAATCCCTACAGTAGCACCTACTGGAATTACCTTGCCACGGTTCAATATCTTCAGAATGATGCTGATAACGCCATTGAAAGCAGCGAATTTGCACTTGCCATTAATCCCGACGATATCAATGCAAAAATAAACAAGGCCAACGGTTTCTACCTTCTAGGGAATTTTAATGAAGCCCTGAGAGGCTACAAGGAAGTATTAAGCAAGGACCCTAACAACACCGCTGTCATCTTTAATATTGCCCTGTCACTTATCAATCTCAACAGACTCCAGGAAGCAATCAGTTACCTCGAGCCGTTACGGGAACATGAGTCCAAAGGAAGCGACAGTCTGTGGCCAATAGACTATCAGTTGACATTTATTTATGCTAATCTCCGGAATTTCCCGAAAGCCTACGAGTACTTAAGGGAAATGGCCACTCTGCCCTCATGCGACGAAATATCGTTGACTGTCATTCAAGGAATTCTGTTTCTGATTCAAAAACAGCCTTGGCAGGCGAATGCACTTTTTAAACATGCCATAAAACTACCCGGAGCTGACATGCAGACATATATCGAGATCGGAGAAGCCTATTACGACAATGGTTATGTACGGGAAGCTCTTGATTTCGTCAAGCCATACGCTGAGACTCTGCCAGAAGATGAAGTGGAGGCAGGATGGGTATTTCTCGCAGCTTGTGCAAGAGAACTCCATGACCAATCTCTCTTCCTTCAATATTTGAAAAAAGCCTGCACTTATTATCCCCAAGGTGTTAAACGAATTTTCAAAGACTACTTTCCAGCCAGTCTCAACATAGACCAATACTATGACTATGCCGTCAACCATCCCATTGACAAGACGTAGTATAACAAGAAAGTCTATCGACAAAATGTACTCATACAAACGCTCACATGGAGAAAACTCGTTTTGGACAGGTCTCTGAATTGGCCCATAAACACGAGAACTCATGTAGATGAAAAGTTTTTTCAAAAAAAATCCTCGAATGTTTGCAAGTTAACGGAAAAAGCAGTACCTTTGCAGTCGCATTTGAAAAACAGAACTTTCGAAAGTTCTAAATAAAATGCAAGAAAACAATGCGCCCTTAGCTCAGTTGGTAGAGCAACTGACTCTTAATCAGTGGGTCTAGGGTTCGAATCCCTAAGGGCGCACAAATTGTTTTCAATATTTGCGCCCTTAGCTCAGTTGGTAGAGCAACTGACTCTTAATCAGTGGGTCTAGGGTTCGAATCCCTAAGGGCGCACTTGAGGTTATCTAAAGTTCAAATTTAGGAACAGCAGATAAAATATTAAATAACTCTAATGGCCGCTAATCCTCATTGGAATAGCGGTCATTTTCTTTTCCTCCACGGTGACAATTTCAGGACATAAAAAATGGGGCAATGTATGCTTCGCCTTTAACAAATGGCAGATACATTGTCCCTGAGAAATTCGCTCCCATAAATCAGATATAAATGACATCAATTCCAGAAATTCCAACTCAGGCCAAAACGGAATATACGACCATTGAGTGGGTAATGGGGTGTGAAAAAGTAATTCTTGTTTCCGCTTCCAGCATTGATATGACTCATCATCACAAAGAATCGAGTATGCTTCAAATGGAAGTTGGCGTAGAGATTCACAAGTGGATAATTCCCCACTTCATCCTTCGTTTCATTACCTTGTGTGGCATAATAGCCCAAAGCAGGCACATAAACCGGAGCGGCATATTTGCTGAAATAGCGCACGTCTGCACCGAAATCACATGCCAGTACATGTGCCACCTTGAATTTCAGATAGAGATTACTGTAAATATTGATTGTCGGCACTGGAATTACATCCTCGTCAGTACACTTCTGAAACGTCACAACGCTCTCCCAGTTTAGAGGTCCAAAAGTGAAATCCTGCGACAGTTCAGCCGTCAGCATAGTAATTGGCGAAGAAGCCTGCTGCACAGTAACATCATTATTGATGCGCTGATCATCGCTTGTAGTATAAGTAGAACTGAAATAAACATAATTACGCAATTCATCGAAGGCTACCCTTAGCTTTGTACGGGTTTTCTGATAAGCGAAGATACCTTGCACCCTAAAGTGATCTATCATGCTTAAATCGTTGTCCCACCATAAGTGCTTGCTGCGGTAGGTTGACATGAAACTCGAAGGAACTTCATGATAATAAAAGCCTCCGGCCGCTAAGGTCACAGTATCTCCAAAAAGAGGAAAGTTCAAGTCGGCATTGGCATCAATATGGATTTCGCCGGCATCATCTCCCATCACACCTACTTGTCCGGTGATATTATAATGGAAAGTCTTGCCCATAGTCTTAGATAACTGACCACCCACGCTAAGAGCACTCTTATTCCACGAATATCGTCCCACTGAATCGGGAAGTGAATAATGACGGAGTTCGTGCAAAGCGAAGACTTTCACGCCAGCCTTCGCCCACTTGTTAAAACCCTCGAGCAAAGACACGGCAAACACATTCTGCAAGTGCCAATACTGAGTCTTATCATAAATAGAATCGCCGGATAATTTTTCATCTACATCATAAGTATTGAGATAATAACTGTCTGGTGTTGAATAAGCTTGATAAATACGACGATAAGTATCGAACTGAGCCGTATGTATGAAGCTCGTCACCGGTACATACTCGTTCTTCACCCAGGAAGTATCTTCAGCCTCCTTTTTCTGAGCGGCCAAAAGACTGTCAGCAGCCGCCTTCCCATTTACCGAGATGCGGCCTTCGTTTTCTTTGCGCTTGTCGCCTCTTTGTCCTTGTGCAATCTTGGCACCCTCGGGCCTGCCTTCAAATTTCTTTTCCGGTTCGCGGCCATCGTCTCTGGCATCATCACCCCTGCCTCTAAAAGAACCTTCACCTTTTTCTTCCTGTCTGGCCTTTCTTGCCTCAGCATCTTTCTTAGCAGCGATGGCAAACTTCCTGGCTTCGATTTCCTCTTTTGTCATAGGTACCTTCCTGTTGAAGCCTACACTATAACGTTGGGTGAAGAAAACATGCTGATTATCGTTGCGGTTCCAGTTTTGTGAGAGCATAGTCGGTATCTCGGAAGTTGCATAGTCCTCACTATAGATTTCCGGATGAGTGATGTAGTCATCGTTGGTGATGCCACCGTTTTCAGCAACCTTCTGATGATTAGTACTCATAAGCAAATGTGCTTGATAGCGATCGCCGATATAGGAGCCATACATCGTATAATCAAAATGTGACGTAGACTGATCACTATAATAACCACGTCCGTAGAGATAATCAAACTTGAAGCCCACTCCAAGTTTCTTTCCGGCATTCACGCCGAACTTTGCCGTAAAATGATCTTCTCCGTCCGTTCGATCGCCGCAACTGTTGTAAGTCAAGTTGGTAAAAGGCGAGAGAGTATTGGTGAAATGGAAATCCTCGATCGGAGTGATGAAAAAATCGTAAGGATCGACAAAGAAAAACTCATCACTGCCGGCCCTGTCCACGAAGATGCGAGCAATACGAGGCGATCCCAGATTGCCCAAAGAGTTATATTCCCCGCGCATACCCGTTGTAAAGATGGTGTTCATGAAGTTATGCGGTACGGTGTCGAGTTCAGCTGGAGTTCTGTCGCCAAAGAGTCTGTCAACAGTCCATACTTTAATACCTTTCGGAATCTCCTTATCGGTGCCCAAAGAGTCGGCTGTACGCTTTTTCTGACTTTGAGATATCACATTGCCGCTCTCGTCCACTTGAGTATATTCATCGTTGGATATCTGAGCATAAGTCTGTCCTGCCGCCATGACCAAGAGCACGGTCATGACAAATCTGCACAAAATATTGTGAATGAAGGTCTGTTTCACTGATACAAGCGTTCTTTCTTGTTATTAATGCATGAAGCGCAGGACACTCTCTACCATCTTGAACAACATGGCGCAAAGCACCACAATGATTCCGGGAGTCTGTCCCACAGTAAAGTATATGATGATACCGACAATTGCACCCAACATGAAAATTATGTTGAGAACATTGCGCAATTTCAGGAAACGTGGTTCCTCATCGCGACGATGTAGACGTGATGTGGGGTGGAAACTATCTTTTTGATCCATATCAATACTCTTCTTACACTATTTCGTTTCTTCCTAAATACCTATCTGATTTGATTTCCGCACCCAGGGGGTATGTTGTACAAACTTATCCCCGCCCGGATACATTAATACTGCACACCAAGTGCCTCACAGGCACGACTGAAGATATTATCTTTGCGGTCAATAGTTTTTCTACGGAACTTTCCACTATATCTTGCTAGCTTCGTACCCTTCTTGTTGAGTGCATACTTATCGGTTATCCAATCGTCAGCACTTGTCTGAAGACCCGAATTATCACCTCTGTCCATTTCATATTGATAGCTGATACGCTCCAAAGTGAGCGTTACATGGCCATCCGAACAACGAGATATCAATGTATAGTTGAACTCCGTACGATCGAGCGAAAGGAATGAACTTTGAAACACAAGCCACTCCTTGAAACGAGCAGCAATTGTATGCTCTGTCTTGTTCACAGCGGCAATCTTGCTAACATCAAACTGATTTTCCTCCCTTGTCAAACTATCAATGAACACATACATTCTATTGTATATTTCGTCGGCACTCATTCCTGGAACGTCCTTGTCAAGGGTGAACACGACATGACCGTCTACAACTGGTACAGCACCGGCCAAGTACTTGGCATCTTCAGCCTTAACAGGTTTCGACTTCTTTTTCTCTACTTTTTTAACTTCTTCCTTTTTCGTTGAAGTATTCTCGGGTACTTCCCATACATTTTGAGCAAGGCCGACCATCGGCATAAATGCCAACAAGGCAAAGAGTAGTTTTTTCATTTCCTGTTCCTTTTTATCATGATAAAATATTGTAGCAAAGTTAATAAAAAAGGATTGACAAAGACAGAAATGTCTTACTTTTAACCATTTCCTCCGATACTTTTAACTATTTAGCACAAAAAAGCAACAGATTCATGCCTGTTCATTTGGCTTACTAAACAGTCTCAATTCCAATCTATGAGGACATAATCCTTTCAAAAATATTGTCCTGCTTCATAGCTCCGCACGAAAAACGAATAACATGGTTTCCATGAAAAGTTAACATTACATTAACATGAAAGAAAAATGAAAAACAATGATTGAAATTTCTATCTACAGAAATTTCCGTGCCAATCAAGTAGTTATTAAAAGTTTTTGCTTAATTTTGCAGCATGATACTCTATTTCTCAGGAACAGGCAATACACTGTGGGCAACCAAGCAATTAGCTACCTCAACGAACGAGCAAACAGTGAACATCTCGCAACTTTCCGAAGGCGAAATTTCCATTAAGCTCAAAGAAGGCGAACGGTTAGGGTTCTGTTTCCCTGTCCATGCATGGCGTGTGCCCAGAAATGTTCGCAATGTCCTTGAACGACTATGTATAGACACGCAGGGGCACTATGTCTACGCATTGTGCACTGCCGGAGACAACATCGGAGAAACTTTCGACGAATTACGGCAGATTCTCAGCAAAAGAAACGTGACAGTGGATGCCACGTGCTCACTTATTATGCCCGAATCTTACGTCGGTTTGCCTTTTATGGACGTAGACAAGCCCGAAAACGAGCAACGAAAAATAGAAGAGGCACAAAACACACTCAATCATTTCATCACCACGGTGAAAGAATGCCGAAGGGAAGATTATCACATCATAAGAGGTCACTGGCCACGCATTAACTCACGCTTACTGGGAAGCTGCTTTGAACGATGGCTCATCACTGACAAGCCCTTCCATGTAAACGAGACCCGTTGTGTGAAGTGCGGCATCTGCGCAGATGTCTGCCCCACCCACGACATCATAGGCGGCCTTGGACAGGTACCTCAATGGAGACACAACGACAGTTGTCTCACCTGCTTCGCCTGCTATCACCACTGTCCACACCATGCAATAGAATATGGCAAAAGGACTCAAGGAAAAGGACAGTACTTCTTTGGAAGAAGAAAACTCTGATAATGCTTCTTCAATATGTCTGTTCGATTATCATTGCTTATGAAATTCCTTTAATATATATTAGGAAACAACTCGAAAGTTGACACAAAAGAAAAAGAAATGAAGAATATTCTAGTCTCTATTATCCTGGCCCTATTTACAAGCATATCCATCTATGCTGTAAAGGCAGACCCTGCGCCACTGACTTTCGTGCAACCTGACGGAACTATTATCACCGTCTATCATCACGGCGATGAGGACCTTTCATGGTACACAGACGTTGAGGGGAACGTACTTTCGTTCGACGGCAAGAAGTTCACTTCAACTGGTCTCTCTCAAACTGAGTTCCTCAAGCGCAACAGCAACCGACAAGCTCTTAGTCGAGCACGTCGCATCTCGATGGGAACCACCACTCCTAACTATTTTCCCCACACTGGTACACCCAAAGCACTGGTCATCCTCGTGCAGTTCCCTAATAGAAATTTCGTAGTTGGAAACCAAGATAGTGTCTCACTCACAACTGGAACTATCACCCTTTCCACCAAAGAAGTATTCAATGAATATCTTAACAAAGCCAGTGGCCAGCCTACCAACAACGGTTTCCTTGAAAACTATAATTATGGTAGCGTGGCAAGATATTTCTCTGATATGAGCGACAGTTCGTTCGTGCCCCAATTTGATGTGGTTGGACCTGTCACAGTGAGCCATAATGACACTTACTATGGTGCAAATTCCGGTAACACCACAGACACATATTATACGAACATGATACAGGAAGCTTGTGAACTGGTTGATGATTTCGTAAATTTCGCTGACTATGACAGCGACAATGATAGCTACGTTGATTTGGTCTATATCATCTATGCAGGTTATTCTGAAAGTATCACAGGAAACTCAGAGAATTGTCTTTGGCCCAAGTCCGGCACGGGATCTTTCGGCACCTATGACGGGAAGATCGTTTGCCGCTATGGTATCAATAACGAGCTGAACGGTACTCCTTCAAGTTTCAGCGACGAGAAATACAACGTCAAACGAAGGATGAACGGCATCGGCCTTTTCTGCCACGAATTCTCACACACCATGGGATTGCCAGACCTTTATCCAACAACTTCAACTGCTTACGTGGACAACCAAGAACCCGAATACTGGGACGTGATGGATGCCGGAGAATACTCCTACAATGGCTATTGCCCCACTCCATATAGCCCCTGGGAAAAAGAAGTGTTCGAATGGGAAGCTTATAATACCATAGATACCACAGCCGCAGAAACTTTCACCATTCAGAAAAACTCAGCGGTTAAAGCAGTAGGCGCCAATGCCAACCGACAGATTCTCTACCTGCAGAACGTTCCCACGTCAGGATGGTATCAAGGACTTTACAGAACAATCTCCTATTCTCCAGGCATGTTGGTGTGGCGTATCAACTACGCTTCAGATAAAGTGAAACTGAGCGACCACCCCAATAACACTGCAAACGATCCCCAAGTAGCCATCGTCCCAGCTGACAGCGTTGTAATTAATGGCTATAACGCTTCTACTACAGCTGAGAAAAATGCCTATATATCCAGCCATGCCGGCGATCTCTTCCCCGGAACTACAGGACTGTCAGAACTGACAACTGCCATGAACCTGCCCAACTATAACTGGGGAAATGGAACTGCCCTCAATGCGACGTTCAAGTATATCACAGTGGATAGCCTCGGCGTCATTCATGTCAACGACGAAGAAGTCTACACCGGCATTGACAGTATCACGACCAATGACCAGCAAACTATAGGTAACGACGACAAGGTATACACGATCGACGGACACTATTTAGGTCGCTATGGCAGCACATCGCTGGCTCCCGGGCTGTATATTGTTGGTCACAAAAAGATTGTGATTCGTTAGAGAATAGTTGGCCGTTAATAAATAAATACCCTTCAAGATAACGGTCTATCTATGAGATAAGCACCTCGGCCCACTTTATCGGTGGGCTGAGAGCTTTCAAATTCGTTCTAAACGGACAAGCACAAATAAACTCTCCAAATTCAGGACCTGAGGATTCAAATAAATACAACAAGAAAATTCCAACTTTCTCAATAGGAACATTTATAGGAATTCTTAATCACCAATCGGAATCAAAATATTTAATACTTATGGAATATCTTCCAAAAGACCCGGCTATACTCGTTTCGAGTATCAATATGCTGCTCCGCGACGAAGAGTTCGACAATCTCGAACAATTATGCTATAATTTCGACAGTGATGCGGAACAAATCAAAGCCTACCTGCACCAGTTCAAATATGTCTACAGCGAAGAACAAAAACAGTTCAGACCGGAAGGGTATAATCTAATTCATAATTCATAATGCATAATTCATAATCTAAAGTGTTTTAGCTTTACCATAACTTGTTTTTTTGTAATTAAGGCTGGTTGATGTCGGTTGGCTAAATCAATGACTCGTAATGCCATACATCGGTAATCGAAAACATACACGCAAAAGAGCAGAATCATAGTAGCGAAAGAGACTCACCGACCAATAGTCAAAGGAAAACAAAATTCACACAATACATCAAATTATGAATTATGAATTGTGAATTAT
>JBMNUW010000104.1:0-11390 GCA_050946475.1 Prevotella sp. | reverse complement strand
GTGCGCGAGAATCAGCTCCTTAATGCAGGGAAACTTCAAGAGTCGCTTGCCATCAACGATAAGTGGATGTCTACGACTCATGACGGTGATCATCGTTTTGCCATTGTAGCTTTCTATCGTTATTTAGAATTTAAGGCTCGACGTGACACGTTGCAGATGATAACGTGGTTGAAAAGGTCCGCTCTCTCTGATGTAAAGAATGGAGTGTTGGATCAAGGTTCCATGTGGGAGCTTGCCAATCTTCTTTATTATATGGGCGACACCGAGCGTGCTTACCGATATATTGTTTATACGGCGGCTTGTACTACAAGTTTCGGCTCCAAACAACGGGATTCACGCATGGCGGCACTGATGGCTGATATAGTAGTACGCTACAGGCAGCAGAGTGAGAGGAATAACAGGCAGTTGTCTTTGGCATTGGTAGGAACTAGTCTGTTGACGGTTTTGCTTTTGGTTGCTCTTCTTTTTATCAAGCGGCAGAGAGGAAAATTGCACGATGCTTTAAAAGGACTTGCACAAAGAAATTTGCAAATGGAAGATGCCTACCGGAACTTGAAAGATGCCAATGACAAGATGTCCGACATGAATACAAGGCTCAACGAACTGAATAATCAGTTGGGCGTTAGCAATCGAATCAAGGAGGAGTATGTGGCGCATTTCATGGCGCTCTGCCGGCTCTATCTTGACAAGTTGGACAAGCTGCGCAATCAGATGCGTAATTTGCTTAAACAGCATCGGTTTGACCAATTGGAGCGTTTGGCCAATTCTTCGGAAATAAAAAACGCGGAGTATGAGGAGTTCTATCAGCAGTTTGACGAGGCTTTCCTCAAACTCTTCCCCGACTTTGTGACCGACTTCAATCGTCTGTTGCGTAGTGACGAGCACATTGAGGTGAAACAGCCCGGACATCTCACTCCTGCCTTGCGCATCTTCGCTCTTGTGCGACTTGGCATTGATGACAGTGCTCAGATAGCTGAGTTCTTGAATTACAGTGTTAATACGATATACAACTACCGGGCACAGACGAGAAACAAGGCGGCTGTAAATCGTGATGAATTTGAGAAATTGGTCAAGCAATTATAATAATATATAATAGCTATAATATAAAAAATGCCGTTAGCGGCAACGGAATGAGGAAAGTTAGGAGCTGTGGCTCCGCTTTTCGTCTCCGTTTGTTGCTAACGGCATTTTCTTGTTTTAGCCGTTCCGTCTTACCCGAGGAAAGTTATTTTATTGTGCTTATAAAATTTGTGTAAGACTTCCGGGCTTATTTCAAGGATAGGCTTTCTGCCCACCTGCTTGTTTCTCCTTCAAATTATCGGTTGAGCTTCCATGTTACGCCGTCCTTGGTGTCTTTCACCTCGAATCCGGCTTTGGCGAGGTCGTCGCGGATGCGGTCGCTGGTAGCCCAGTCCTTGTTCTGCTTTGCCTGCTGACGGAGTTCCAGCACCATGTCCACCACTTTTCCGTAGGCTTCCTCGCGGGCGGCATTGCTGTCGGCGTGGTCGTCGCGAAGTCCGAGGATGTCGAAAGCGAAGAGATGAACGGTGTCACGCAGTTCCTTCAAATCAGCCTCAGAGACTTTCTCCTGATGATTGGCAATGGAATTGATGATGTGACCGGCATCGCAGAGATGGCTGATGACCACGGGAGTCTGCAGGTCGTCGTTCATGGCGTCGTAGCACTGCTGGCGCAGTTCTTTTGCCACCTTGCTGACAGCAGGTGTTGAGGCTTTGTCGGGCTGTATGCGGTCGAGCTCGGCAATAGAGTCCATGACGCGGTTCAGACCCTTCTCGGCAGCGATGAGGGCATCGTTGGAGAAGTCCACCGTGCTGCGGTAGTGTGCTGAGAGGGTGAAGTAGCGAATCACCATCGGCGAATAAGCCTGCTTGAGCAGCGGATGATTGCCGGTGAAAAGTTGCTCCAGCGTGATGAAGTTGCCGAGCGACTTTGCCATCTTCTGTCCGTTGATGGTGAGCATGTTGTTGTGCATCCAGTAGTGCACCATCTGGTCGCCCTGCGATGCCACTGCCTGTGCAATCTCACATTCGTGGTGAGGGAAGATAAGGTCCATGCCGCCTCCGTGGATGTCGAAGTGGTTGCCCAAATATTTGCGTCCCATGGCGGTGCACTCGCAGTGCCATCCGGGATAACCGTCGCTCCAGGGACTGGGCCAGCGCATGATATGCTCCGGTGTTGCCTTCTTCCAGAGAGCGAAATCCACTTGGTTGTGTTTCTCCTCTGTGCCGTTCAGCTCGCGGCTGTGATTAATCACATCTTCGAGGTTTCTGCCGGAGAGGATGCCATAATGATGGTCCTTGTTGTATTTCTCAACATCAAAATAGACTGAGCCGTTGCTCACGTAGGCATAGCCGTTGTCGAGAATTTCCTTCACCAGTTGCTCCTGCTCTATAATGTGGCCTGTGGCGTGAGGCTCTATGCTTGGCGGCAGCACATTAAGCTCCTCCATAGCCTTGTGGTAGCGGTTGGTGTAGTATTGCGCTATCTCCATCGGCTCCAGTTGTTCCAGCCGAGCTTTCTTCTCTATTTTGTCATCGCCTTCGTCGGCATCGTGCTCCAAGTGGCCCACATCGGTGATGTTGCGCACGTAGCGTACCTTGTAGCCTAAGTGCTTAAGGTAGCGGAAGAGCACATCAAAGGTGATGGCGGGGCGGGCGTGGCCCAGATGCGGGTCACCATATACAGTGGGTCCGCAGACATACATGCCCACGTTGGGCGCATGCAGGGGTTTGAACACTTCCTTATGCCGCGAGAGGGTATTGTAAATCCATAAAGTCTGTTCCATTTCGATAAATTGCTTTTTTACTATGATGTTGTTGTGACTGCAAAGTTAGTGATTTATCTTGAAAAACAGACAAATTTACCGCATTATATCACTGGCTTTTTCCCGGTTGCTGTCAAAGTCGAATACTTTGAAAATCTGATTGATATCATATTGGTCTACGGTACAGGGAGCGAGCAGACGTAGTGCCTTCAGCCGGTCATCATCGAAGTCGAAGAACTTTAGGAAGTCTGCTGTCTGTCGGCTGCTGAAGTTGCATCTGAGGCATGCCACTTCGATAAGGTCCATTTTGTCAGTCTTGAAGCTGGCGCCTTTTATTTTGCGGCATAGCAGGTCGAAGGATTGCTGGTCCAGTGGCTCTTCATAGTCCGTTATGTGGCTCATATTCTGCTGGTTATAGACGGAAGGCGGCACCATCGGCACGGTTCTCGCGGGGTCACTCTCTGAGTTATCCGGAACGGTGTAGGAATAGTATGCCACCACTTTTCCGCGGTTATCGAAATCCACAAGGATGACTTTCGTCTCGAGAAGGAAAATACTGGGTCTTTTCTCCCATTGTCACCGTTCCCCATTCGAGTCGAAACTCTTGTTGTCCGGTTTACCGAGGATGGATAGCACTTCTTCGGTTGTCATTCCCCGTGTTACCTCCTTTTTTCTTGCCTGGGCGCTCATGCCGAAGGGAAGCAGGAGCAGCAGTGTCATCATAGTGATGTGCAGCGTAAGATGTTTTATTTGCATTGTATGAATAGATTAACACTAATTGCAGGGCTGCCGGCCTTGTGCCGGCCCCCAACCTAAGAGACATCGTAGATTCAAACGGGGTCCGGCACATTTCTGTCCCCCGATGAACGGGGGAACCGAATGGGGTTCGGCAGCCCTGCAGTGAATGTAAGAATGGACGGAAGAGGTAGTGTTTCCGGGTGCGGATTCATTGTCTTGATGCTTGTCTATCAATAAATTATCTACTTGCGAAAGTTTAGTTAATTATTAATAATGTGAATTCAATATAATAGGCTAAAGAAATAGAAAATTTGCTGTATGTGCTCAATATGCATAGAAACGACATATTTAAGAAGTTGAAGGGTTATTGCGACAACAAGCTGTTGAAGTCTATTGGCTATGGGAAAAGGTTGCAGATATTTGATTTATTCTATATGGCAAAACAAGAGTGCTAATTACTGAGCTGTGTTTTCCCCCTGTTGGACGAATATTTGGAAAAGATGTATTCTGTTCCCATCATCCAAAGCAAATATATCGTAAGAAATAATTAATATGTGTTTTTACTTAAGATAAGACTTTCTCCACTTTCTCTACAATCATTTCGGGAGAGATGTTTTTCAGGCAGGCATAGTCTTTCCGCAGGCATGGCTTGTTGCCGAAAATAGAGCATGGTCTGCAGGGCAAGTCAATCTGCACTACGTTGTGCGGGTTCTGTTTCCATCCCATGAATCCCGCGTAAGGATGTGTGGCTCCCCAGATGCTCACTACGGGTGTTGCTACGAGTGATGCCAGGTGCATGTTGGCGCTGTCCATTGAAATCATCACGTCGAGATGGCTCATGAGGATAAGTTCCTGACGTATGCCTTTCAGCACCCCCGCCACCTTGAAGCATTTGGGATTCCGACTTACGATTCCGTCAATCTGCTCGCTCTCTTTCTGTCCGCCTCCGAAGAGGAAGATGCGACAGGAGGGATGACGTTTTTGCAGCAGGTCAATTACCTGTTCCATGAGTGGTAATGGATAGGCCTTGCCACGGTGAGCGGCGAATGGAGCAATGCCTATCCACTGTTGGAAAGGTTTTTTCTCGCCCACTTGTCCGGGCAGCAATCGCAGGCTGCATTGTTCCGGTGTGGTGAAGATAGAAGTGAAGTCCGGTTTCACAGGATAGCCCAGGTCCTCAAACACTTTGGCATAATTCTCGAAGGCAGTGTGTATAGGACTCAGTACCTTGTTACTTGTGGCGGTGAGTTGTCGGCGTTCCTGTCTGTGCTTGTTGATGTGCGCCACATGGAACCGGTCGAGATTGAATCTCATGCGCAGGTAGTCTGAGCGCAGCACGTTGTGCAGGTCTGCAATGAGAGTGAAGTTCTTCGCCGTGAGTCTCCGGTAGAGGGCGTTGAGTCCTTTGATGCCGTGATACTCCCTTTGCAGGTCGGCCTCCATGAAGCCCACGTTGGGTGCCAGGTCCTCAAAGAGCTCACGTGCAAAGGGCTTTGAGAGCACGGTGATGCGCACGTCAGGATACTGCCGTGCCAGAGAAGAAATAATAGGCACGGTCATGGCAACGTCGCCCATGGCCGAGAATCTGATGACTAGAATATGTTCGGTCTTCATCAGTGGTGAGGGAAGAGACTTCTTTTTATATTATATTGTGTTTTTACTTTTTAGCGTAGAGCACGGGGTTGGTACTCGGGTCGTTGTACATTTTCATCTGGCAGTACACCTTCATGTATTTCCGGCCTTCCTGGATGTCCTCGAGCAACTGGTCAATGGCCGTACCGAGGTCTTTCTGTTGCTCTAGCAGTACGTTGAGTTTGGAACGGCAGCGCTGTCTGTGTTCTTCCGAGGCGTCGAGCCTTTCCGTCTGTTCTTTCATGTGGTAGATTTTGAGGGCAAGGATACTGAGACGGTCCACGGCCCATGCAGGGCTCTCAGTGTTGATGCGGGCTTCCGGCAGGGGTTTCACTTCGGAGAACTTCTGACGGAAGTAGGCGTCTATTTGCTCCACGAGGTCCGTACGGTCTTGGTTCGAACGGTCGATGCGCCGTTTAATTTGCAGCGCCTCCAAAGGGTCGATGTGTGGATCGCGGATGATATCTTCCAAATGCCATTGCACTGTGTCAATCCAGCATTTCAAGTAGAGACGGTTGTCCACCGACTCTCTGTCATAAGGATTACTGATGGGTGTATCGACATCGTCCTTGGTGTGATAGTCGAGAATGGCGTGCTGGAAAATCTCGTTGCAATGTTGTGAGAATGACATAGTAAAAAAGGTATTTAAGTTTTGATGCAAAGATAAAACATATTTTCGATACAACCAACTGAAATGTTATAAAAAAGTGATGAAAATCTGCACAATGTATACCAGTTTGTGCATGGCAAGTTCATTTTTTGTTGAAAATATTTGTTCAAGTGGTAAAAAATTCGTTTCTTTGTACCCGATTTTTACGAAATTATTAATTAATCACATTTTAAAACGTAACAATTATGTCAGAAATTGAAGCTAAAGTCAGAGACATCATCGTTGACAAGCTGGGTGTTGACGCATCTGAAGTAAAGCCCGAGGCAAGTTTCACTAACGATCTCGGTGCAGATTCTCTGGACACCGTGGAGCTCATCATGGAGTTCGAGAAGAAGTTTGATGTCACCATCCCCGACGACAAGGCCGAGACCATCCAGACAGTTCAGGATGCCATCGACTATATCGAGGCCAACAAGAAGTAATTCTTCTGATTGCAGATACTGATAGGTGTTAATGAGCTAACATTTCTTCATGGGCAGTTGCCCGGCCCATTAACACCTATCATTTGTTTTTCCTTTAACAACTAATAATGGAACTTAAAAGAGTAGTAGTAACAGGACTGGGTGCCGTGACCCCATTAGGAAATACTCCCGAGGAAACTTGGGCCAGTATGTTGGCCGGCAAGAGCGGTGCTGCTCCTATTACGTTGTGCGATAGTTCCAAATTCAAGACTAAGTTTGCCTGCGAGGTGAAGAATCTGAACCTCAGCGACTATCTCGACCGGAAGGAGTCTCGCAAGCTTGACCGCTACACGCAGTTGGCTATGGTGAGCGCCATTCAGGGCGTGAAGGATTCTGGTCTGGATTTGGAGAAGGAGGACAAGAATCGCATCGGCGTAATCTACGGAGTTGGCATCGGTGGTATTCGTACATTCGAGGAAGAGGTGGTCTACTATGGCCAGCACATTGATGACGGACCAAGATTCAGTCCGTTCTTTATCCCCAAGATGATTTCGGATATCGCTGCCGGACAGATTTCCATCCACTTCGGTTTCCACGGTCCCAACTATGCCACCACAAGTGCATGTGCCTCTTCAACCAACGCTTTGGCAGATGCTTTCAATCTGCTGCGTCTTGGCAAAGCCAACGTCATCGTGGCTGGAGGTGCCGAGAGTGCAATCTGCGCCTGCGGCGTAGGTGGTTTCAACTCTATGAAGGCTCTTTCCACTCGCAACGACGACCCCGAGCATGCCAGCCGTCCCTTCAGCGCCAGCCGTGACGGATTCGTCATGGGCGAAGGTGCAGGATGCCTCATTCTTGAGGAACTGGAGCACGCAAAGGCTCGTGGTGCTAAAATCTACGCTGAGATGGTGGGCGAAGGTGAAAGTGCTGATGCCTATCACATCACCGCCAGCCACCCGGAGGGTCTTGGTGCACGTCTCGTCATGCAGAATGCTCTTGAAGATGCCGGCATGAAGCCCGAGGACATCGATTATATCAATGTGCACGGAACTTCCACTCACGTGGGCGACCTTTCCGAGGCTAAGGCCATTAAGGAGCTCTTCGGCGACTGGGCTTACAAGTTGAACATCAGTTCCACCAAGAGTATGACGGGTCACCTGCTCGGTGCTGCCGGCGCAGTGGAAGCCATGGCTTGCGTCCTTTCCGTACAGAACGACATCGTACCTCCCACTATCAATCATGCTGAGGGCGATGATGATCCCGAACTCGACTACAAGATGAACTTCACCTTCAATAAGGCTCAAAAGCGCACGGTTCGTGCTGCTTTGTCCAACACATTCGGCTTCGGTGGTCATAACGCATGTGTCATCTTCAAGAAATATGCCGATTGACAACGAGTATGTTCGAGAACTTGATAGATAGAATAAGGCTCCCTTTCCGCAAGGATAAGGAGCTTTATTTGTCCTTATATAACATCATTGGCTTCTTTCCCCGCGACATCAGTTATTACAAGATGGCATTGATGCACAAGAGTGTCATGCACCGCAATAAAAAGGGAAAGCCCGTGAACAACGAGCGACTTGAATTTCTCGGCGACGCCATTCTCGATGCTGCTGTGGGCGACATCGTCTACCGCCATTTCCCGGGCAAGCGGGAGGGATTTCTCACCAATACCCGTTCTAAGCTTGTACAGCGCGACACACTTAATAAACTGGCGCAGGAAATGGGAATCAACCAACTGATTCTCAGCAGTGGACATTCGCAGTCGCACAACAGCTACATGGGCGGCAATGCCTTTGAGGCTCTTGTCGGAGCCTTGTATCTCGACAGGGGTTATGATGCCTGCATGCGCTTTCTGAAGAAGCGAATCCTCAGTCAGATGATTAACATCGACAAAGTAGCCTACAAGGAGGTTAACTTCAAGTCGAAACTCATAGAATGGAGTCAGAAAAACCGAGTAAAGCTCAGCTTTGAACTCGTCAGCGAGAGCAAGGACCGGAACGGTAGTCCCACCTTTATCTATAAGGTGATGCTCGAAGGCCTGGAAGGTTGTGTAGGCGAAGGATTCTCCAAGAAAGAAAGCCAGCAGAATGCTTCCAAGGAAACACTCAATAAGCTCAAGTGTGAGCCTCAGTTTATCGATGCCGTCTTCGCCGCCAAGGGCGAACGAACCAAGATGGAAGAGGAGCCTGTGCAGGCTCTGCCCGACACGAGCGAGGCTCAGGCGTTTATCATCACATCCGGAAAGGCCGCACCGGCTGAGGGCGAGAAGCATCGCTCCGCCTTCCGCGAGCGCGTCTATAAAGAAGAAGAGTATCGGATGGATGACAGTGAGTCGCAGGCATTAACATCTGCAACACTGAGAGTGGAGTCACAGGCAGACGATGAGTTTGACCTCAGCGACATTTCCGCCAAGGAGCAGAGCCGCGAGGACATTATCGCAGCCGCAGAACAAGCTGCCTTCGAGGAGCAGCAGGATCAATGAAAGGGAGAACAGTGCTCTTCACTGTAAGAACTTAAAACGAAACAGCCGGTCGGCGGATATTAATCCGCCGACCGGCTGTTTCGTTTTTCAGAGAATGTTTTTCGAACGCTTTTTGCAAATATAAGATTATCGTTATCCCACAATATTCGGGATTGTAGTTTCTGTTACCTGACGATAATTTTTGCTGAAGCTGATTTCAGCTTGTTAGAAGTGACTGTTAGTTTCACGACTCCTGCTTTCTTGCTGCTTCTCAGGACGATTAATGCCCGTCCTTTCCAAACTTTATGTGTAGCACTTATATAAGAAGAGGTATCTTTTATATCGGCGTTGCCGAAGGCTTGCAATGAAGCAGGTCCTGAAATGGAAACAGAGAGGTCGTTATCTGCGTCAGGACATAGATTACCTTGCTTATCCGTTATTTCTACCTTGCAGAAGACCAGATCTTCTTCTCCTTTGTTCATGGTCTTGTTTTCCGGTTTTAGCCGAATGGCATAAGGCTCTCCGCTTGTAGTGAGAATGCAACTCTCTTTTACGAATCCATCTTCCATGCCTTCTGCTCTTAGTGTACCAGCCTTATAATTCACTAAGAAGGAAGCCTTCATCTCTGTGTCTCTGCCCACGGCTCTCTCTCCTATCAGCGAATCGTTCAAATATAGTCTTACCGAAGGATAGCGAGAGTAAACTTCCACTTCTATCGGCTTTCCTTCATGTCCAGGCCAGTTCCAGGATTCCCAGGTGGGCCAGACAGCCCATAGACCCACACTTATTTTCCCGTGATATCCATCAGGTTCCTTCACGGCGAGAAACAGTTTTTCGTTGTCGTTCCACAACAGATTCCTATAATGTGAAACGGGCTTGCGCTGACCTGTTAAATCGAGGTCACCACAGTAGGAACCATGACAGGGCCAGAGGTCTCGCTCATAATGCTCTCCTTGCGGTTCATTTTCATACCAATATCTTCCGATGCCTGATTCTCCTAAATAGTCTAAACCAGTCCATACAAAGTCACCTAAGATGTAACTGTTGTCGTGACATGTCGCCCAATTTTGAAAAGCGTCTTTCGGGTAACTTTCTGTCTGCCACATTATTCGACCGGGTACTCGGGCGTGGTCGGCCTTGTGATGATGTATAAGATAATTGTAGCCTACGATATCTACCTGGGATGCAAGGGGGTCATAGATTTCCCAGTCTTTGTCCCACGATGCAAGTGCTGTGGTGACGGGACGGGAATCGAATTTCTTGATTTCACTTGTCAGTTTGTGCGCTGTAGTTATTACTTCAATTCGCTTTCTCTCAATCACTTCGTTTCCTATGCTCCAAGCCAGGACAGAGGGGTGATTGCGGTCGCGGAGCACCATGGAACGAACGTCTTTTTGCCACCATGAGTCGAAAAGGTTTGAGTAATCGTATTTTGTTTTAGCTTCCCTCCAGCCGTCAAAAGCTTCATCTATGACGAGCATTCCCAATCGGTCACAGGCTTGGAGAAAAGCCTCAGAAGGTGGATTGTGGGCAGTTCGGACGGCATTAAATCCTGCATTTTTCAACATTTGAACCTTGCGCATTTCTGCCCTGTCAAAGGAGGCAGCACCGAGTATACCATTGTCATGATGTACGCAACCACCATTCAACTTAATGCTTCGACCGTTGAGGAACAGTCCGTTTGTGGAATACCGAATGCTCCGAATCCCGAATTCCTGAGAACAACTATCAATGACGTGTCCATTCTCCATTATCCTTACATGGGCTTTGTAGAGATGTGGAGCGTCTAAATCCCAAAGACGGGGATTCTTTACTAATATCGTCTGAGGTACCTCCTTTGTATCATTGGCAGCTATTTTTACTTCGGTCTCTGCTTCTTTTCCATCTATTTCAGAAACGATTTTGACTTGCCTGTCCGTTGACAGTTCGTTATTCACGGAAATTTTGAGCCGGACTTGTGCTTCAGTTTTAGAGATATCGGGTGTGGTTACGGATATTCCCCAGGGGGCAATGTGTATTTTCGGAGCATGTATCAGCCACACATGCCGGTATATTCCGGAACCTGTGTACCAACGGCAGTTCTTTTGTAAATGGTTGTCTACCCTGACTGCCAATAGATTCCGCTTGCCTGGCAGAATTGCATCCGTGGCATCACAGAAAAAAGAAGTATAGCCATAAGGATGCCCTCCAATCTTCTTGCCATTCAGATATATGGTAGAATTCATATAGACACCTTCGAAATAAATCCAGACTTTCTCATCTTTCATAGAAGATGGAATCGTAAAGCTTTTACGATACCAGCCGATGCCCGTCGGGAAATACCCCCCGTCATTGCCTGAAGGCGCATCCTTTGTCACATGCTGTTCTATACTCCAGTCGTGAGGAAGCGAGAGCGTCCGCCAGTTATCATCGTGAAAGGATTGGGATGCAGCATTCTCTTGTTCTCCCAAATGAAACCTCCAGTTGGCATCCAACAATATTTTTCTTTCTAAGGGTCTTGCAACTAAGCCTTGAATTCCCCATATACTTATGGCGATTATAGTAAGAGTTAGTTGAAAAAGTTTTCTTTTTTCCATGTATTTTTTGTTTATAAATGGTTTTCTCAGGCTATTTGTCATTTGAATCAGGGCATCTGTCTTTTGAGGGAGTCGTTCGTTCTGTCGCTCCTATCCGCGTCGGTAGAAGATTGTTGTAGTATGT
>JBMNUW010000103.1:0-11395 GCA_050946475.1 Prevotella sp. | reverse complement strand
TAAAATTTCCCAAGAGCGTTCAGTTGGTTGCTCTTGGGAATTTTTGTTTCATGTCCATAAGTCCTTTGCCATGAGTATGCTCTTGAAACAAATGAATCGTCTTTTTGGGCACACGCTTCCGATTATGAATTATTTATAGAAAGCTCAAAACACATACGATAATGATTATGAATTGTGCATCATGAATGTTCTCCTTCCCTAAAGAATCATTAATTATTTTGGGGATTCTGATAAATGTATTAACTTTGTAACCCGTTATCAATCACGACTTATGAACATACTCATCACCGGTGCCAGCGGATTCATTGGTAGCTTCATCGTGGAGGAAGCCTTGGCAAGGGGCATGGAGACCTGGGCCGCAGTAAGGCCAACCAGCTCACGTCGCTATCTGCAGGACAGCCGGATACATTTCATCGAACTGGACCTCAGTTCGGAAGAGCGGCTTGCCGAACAACTCCGCGGACATCACTTCGACTATGTGGTGCACGCCGCCGGAGTGACGAAATGCCTCAACAGCGCCGACTTTTACCGCGTGAACACCGACGGAACGCGACACCTTGTGAACACTCTGCTGCGCCTCGACATGCGTCCCCGCCGATTCATCTATCTCTCCTCGCTCAGCATCTTCGGTGCCATCAAGGAGCAGGAGCCCTATGACGACATCACCGAAAGCGATACTCCCAAGCCCAACACAGACTACGGAAAAAGCAAGCTCAAGGCTGAACAGTTCCTCGATTCCATCGGCAACGACTTCAACTACATTGTACTGCGCCCCACGGGAGTCTACGGACCGCGCGAACGAGACTATTTTCTCATGGTGCAGAGCATCAGCCGACACTTGGACTTCGCTGCCGGATTCCGCCGCCAGGACATCACCTTCGTCTATGTAAAAGATGTGGTACAGGCCATTTTCCTGGCACTCGACCACGGTATGTCGGGCCGGAAATACTTCCTGTCTGACGGCAAGGTCTATCAATCCTCCACGTTCAGTCAACTGGTACGCGAAGCTCTCGGCAGACCTTGGTGCATACGCCTCACGGCACCTATCTGGCTGCTTCGCCTCATCACTCTCTTAGGCGACCGATGGGGACATCTCACCGGGAAACTCTCTGCCCTCAACAACGACAAATATCACATTCTGCGACAGCGCAACTGGCGATGCGACGTGGGACCCGCCATGGACGAGCTGGGCTTTCACCCCCACTACGACCTGGAGCGAGGCGTGAAACTCACCGTGGACTGGTATCGGAAAAACGGATGGATTTAAGACAATAATGAAACTGCGTGATTACATCAAAATAGAAAAGAAGCCCCAACGGAAGCTAATGCCTTTGGAATGGACGGTACTGACCTACGTGCTACTGACACTTCTCATGGTACTCTTCACCTACACGAAACTCGACAATCCCAATGCCATGGTGTGGGGGCGGGTGCGTCTTTGCTTCATCACTCTCGCAGCCTGGGGCATCTACGAACTGCTGCCGTGCAGGCTGACACGTATGCTGCGCGTGCTGGTACAGGGGGTATTGCTCGTGGTATGGTACCCCGACACCTATGAACTCAACCGAATACTGCCCAATCTCGATCATCACTTCGCCCTGCTGGAACAGGAACTCTTCGGCTGTCAGCCCGCTCTGCTCTTCTGCCAGAATTTTCCGCAACCGTGGGTAAGTGAACTCATGGACTTGGGTTACGCCAGCTATTATCCCATGATAGCCCTCACGCTGATTTTCTTCTTTCTCTACCGCTATCGCGACTTCGAACGCTGCGCCTGGATTATCTTCGCCTCGTTTTTCGCCTACTATATCATTTACGACCTGCTGCCCGTCACAGGTCCCACCTTTTACTATAAAGCCATCGGCATGAAGAACGTCGTGAAAGGCGTATTCCCTTCCGTCGGCGATTACTTCAACACACATCAGGACTGCTTGCCCTCACCAGGCTACACCGACGGTATCTTCTATCAACTCGTGGAGGCCGCCAAAGCTGCCGGAGAGCGTCCCACAGCCGCATTCCCCTCCTCGCACGTAGGCGTCTCTACCATATGTATGCTCCTCGTGGCGTGGAGCGGCAACCGCAAGTTGCTCATCGTTCTCGCACCCCTCTACATTCTGCTCTGCATGGCCACAGTCTACATTCAGGCCCACTACGCCATTGATGCCATTGCCGGCCTCGTCAGCGGAACAATATTCTTCTTCATCGGACGTGCCATCACGCTCCGCTATCGTATTTTCGCAACCCAATAATCAAGATGACAAAAAAACTTTTCATAGAGACCTACGGCTGCCAGATGAATGTGGCCGACTCGGAAGTGGTGGCCTCCATCATGAAGATGGCGGGCTACGAGCCCTGCGACACGGAGGCCGACGCCGACGCCGTGTTTCTCAATACCTGCTCGGTGCGTGAAAACGCCGAGAACAAAATCTATCACCGGCTGGACCAGCTTAACGCTGAACGGAAGAAAGGACGTAATCTCATCCTCGGTGTATTGGGCTGCATGGCCGAGCGCGTGAAAGACGACCTCATCGTGAACCACCACGCAAATCTGGTGTGCGGACCCGACGCCTACCTCAACCTGCCCGACATGATAGCTCAGTGCGAGACGGGCCACAATGCCGTGGACACCGAGCTTTCCACCACGGAGACCTATCGCAACGTGATGCCTCAACGCATCAGCGGCAACAGGGTGAGCGGATTCGTGAGCATCATGCGCGGCTGCAACAATTTCTGCCACTACTGCATCGTGCCCTATACCCGCGGACGGGAACGCTCGCGCGACGTGGACAGCATTCTCGCCGAGGTGCACGACCTTCACGACAAGGGATTCAAGGAAGTTACACTGCTGGGACAAAACGTGAACAGCTACGGACTGCCCACACCTGGACAAAAGGAGCAGCAGGGCCGTCTGGAAAGCTTTGCCGAACTGTTGAGAGAAGTGGCACGCGCCGTACCCGACATGCGGGTGCGTTTCACCACCTCCAACCCCGAGGATATGAGTGAGGACATCCTGCACGCCATCGCAGAGGAACCCAATCTCTGCAAGCACATCCATTTCCCCGTTCAGAGCGGCAGCAACAAGATACTGAAACTCATGAACCGCAAATACACCCGTGAGCAATATCTCAGCAAGGTGGAGGCCATCCGCCGTATCATTCCCGGGTGCGGACTGACTACCGACGTCTTCGTGGGCTATCACGACGAGAGCGAGGAAGACTTCGAGCAAACCCTCTCACTGATGAGAGAGGTGCGCTTCGACAGTGCATTCATGTTCAAATACAGCGAGCGCCCCGGTACCTATGCCGCCAAGCACCTGCCCGACAACGTGCCGGAAGAGGTGAAGATAGAACGGCTGAACAAACTCATAGCCCTGCAGACGGAAATCAGCGCCGAACTGAACAAGCAGGACGAAGGCAAGGAGTTTGAGGTGCTGCTGGAACGGTTCGGCAAACGCAGCCACAATCAGCTCATGGGACGTACCGAACAGAACAAGGCGGTGATCATAGACCGGGGCAACCACCACATCGGTGAGACTGTGCGCGTGCGCATCACCAGCAGCTCCAGCGCCACCCTGATGGGAGAAGTCATCGACCAATAACACCCCAATAGTCATGAAAGAGTTTCTACAAGTGTTGCGCAGGTTTCTGCCGCCTTACAAGAAGTATCTGGTACTTTCCATCTTGTTCAATATCCTCTCCGCGATTTTGAACATTTTCTCCTTCGCTACCCTCATCCCGATGCTCCAGATTCTCTTCGAGACTGAGGACGAAGCGCCGGCCACACACTTGATGCCCTGGGCTTTTGACAAGGATGTACTGTCTAACAATGCCGATTACCTGGTGCAGAACCTCATCAACACCTACGGGGCCACAACAACTCTGCTCTTCATCGGTCTGACTTTGGCTTTCATGACAGCGCTGAAGACGGGCGCCTATTTTCTGTCGTCGGCGACCATCATCCCCATACGTACCGGTGTGGTGCGCGACATCCGCAACCAACTCTACCAGAAAATAACGTCACTCGACTTAGGCTTCTTCAGCGAGGAACGAAAAGGCGACATCATCGCCCGTATGAGCGGCGACGTGCAGGAGATTGAGAGTTCCATTATGTCCAGCATCGACATGCTGTTCAAGAATCCCATTCTCATCATTTCCTACTTCACGGCCATGCTCGTCTTCTGCTGGCAACTGACTATCTTCACCATCATCTTTGTCCCCATCTTCGGATGGTTCATGGGATTCGTAGGCCGCAAGCTTAAACAGAAGAGCATCAAGGCACAGAGCTTGTGGAGTGACACAATGAGCCAGGTGGAGGAGACACTGGGCGGACTGCGCATTATCAAGGCTTTCTGTGCCGAGGAAAAGATGAACCGCCGTTTCGACAGCATCAACTCTGCTTACCGCAACAACATCATGAGAGTGAACATCCGTCAGCAACTGGCTCATCCTATGAGTGAGTTCTTAGGCACGGTGATGATTGTCATTGTGCTTTGGTTCGGCGGTATTCTCGTCTTGAACGAGGAAGTTTTGAGCGGTCCCACCTTCATCTACTACATGACGATTCTCTACAGCATCATAAACCCTCTCAAGGAATTTTCCAAAGCCAGCTACAACATTCCTAAGGGACTGGCTTCCATGGAACGTGTGGACAAGATTCTGAAGGCTGAAATTGGCATCAAGGAGAAAGAACATCCCATACATATCAACAGCTTTGAGCATCAGATAGAGTTCCGCCACGTGTCATTCCGCTACGGGCAGCAATGGGTGCTGAAAGACATCAACCTTGTGATTCCGAAAGGAAAGACCATCGCACTGGTAGGGCAGAGCGGCAGCGGCAAGTCCACGCTCGTAGACCTCATTCCCCGCTACTACGATGTGCAGAAGGGTGAGGTGCTCGTCGATGGTATCAACGTGAAAGATCTCGGCATACACGACCTGCGACAGCTCATCGGCAACGTGAACCAGGAGGCAATTCTCTTCAACGATACCTTCTACAACAACATCACATTCGGCGTGGAGAACGCCTCTATGGCGGACGTGGAGCGGGCAGCCAAAATCGCCAATGCCTACGAATTCATCATGGCATCGGAAAATGGCTTCGACACCAACATCGGTGACCGCGGCGGACGTCTCTCCGGCGGACAGCGCCAGCGCGTAAGCATCGCACGTGCCATTCTGAAAAACCCGCCCATCTTGATTCTTGACGAGGCCACCTCGGCTCTCGACACAGAGAGCGAGCGCCTGGTGCAAGATGCCCTGGAACGTCTGATGCATTCGCGTACCACCGTGGCCATCGCTCATCGTCTGTCCACCATTAAGAACGCCGACGAAATATGCGTGCTCCATGAAGGCCAGATTGTGGAGCGCGGCACCCACGACGAGCTGCTCGCCCTCAACGGCTACTACAAGCGCCTGCACGATATGCAGAAATAGCAATATCCATCATTATGACCCGCATCGTTTACACTTTTTTCTATCTGGTTTCACTCCTGCCTTTTAGGTTGCTGTATGTACTCTCCGACATCGAGTACCTGCTGGTCTACTATGTGGTGCGTTATCGTCGCGGCATCGTCCGCCGGAACATCTCCTCCGCCTTTCCGGAGAAGAGCGCCACGGAAATCAAGGAAATCGAACAACAATTCTATCACTGGTTCTGCGACTACTTCTTCGAAGCGGTGAAACTCCTGAGCATCAGCGATGCCGAGCTGCGCCGCCGCTTTACCATCCATAACTCCGAGGAAGTGGAACAGTGCTTCCAAGAGGGACAGGATGTTGCCGCCATTCTCGGACACTATTGCAATTGGGAATGGCTGTCGTGCGTGGGTATCGCCCTACCGAAGGAGCGCGTCATGGGTCTCATCTACGACCCGCTGCACAGTAAAGCCTTCGACTATCTCTTCCGCCGCATCCGCTCTTCACAGCCCAACGCCATCACTGTACCGAAGAAGAATATCCTGCGCACACTCATAGGACTGAGACGCGACAACCGCCGTTCCATCTTCGGTTACATCTCCGATCAGGCACCCAAATGGCAGAACATTCATCTGTGGCTGCCCTTCCTGCACCACGATACCCCTGTGTTTACAGGTGCTGAGCGCATTATGAGAAAAATGAACAACGCTGTGTTCTACGTGGAGATGAGCCGCCCCCGACGAGGCTACTACACCTGCACTTACCGACTCATCACCCGTGACCCTGCCTCGCTACCCGAACAGGAGGTGACGCGGCGCTTCTTCGTCATGCTCGAAAAGACCATCGAAACCTGTCCGTCCTATTATCTCTGGAGCCACGACCGATGGAAACGCACCCACGAGGAATTCAACCGCCGCTTCCAAGTGGTCAACGGGAAGGTAACGGAAAGACAAAAATAATCGCTCAAGCTGATGAAACAGACCATCATCCTCAACAGCAAATACGAGAACTTACGTTCCTTCGTCGAAAACCTGCCCGACCACTTCGAGCAGGATGGAGACTATATCTACGGCGGCAGACGCAACCTCATCAAGAAATTCACTGCTCCGGGAGGCTTGGAGGTCAACGTGAAGCGCTATCACCCGCCCCACGGTCCCAATCTCCTCGTCTATTCTGCAGGACTGCGGCGCCCAAAAGGATGGCGCGCCTATCACTATGCCCAACGACTGCTGGCACAGGACGTGAGCACCCCGGAACCTATCGCCTATATTGAGCAAAGGAACATGGGACTGCTCGGACAGAGCTATTTCGTCAGCATACAGAGTCCGCTCTCTCACACCTTCTATGAGTTCGGCGACGCTCAGCCTGGCACCTACGAGGACATCGCCGAGACTTTCGGTGCCTTCACCGCCCACCTACACGAACAGCAGATACTCCATCTCGACTATTCTCCCGGCAACATCCTATGGGACCGCGACGCCCAAGGAAACTTCCACTTCACTTTAGTGGACATCAACCGTATGCGGTTCGGCAAGGTGAGTGCAGCTGATGGCGCCTCCAGCTTACGTCGTCTCTGGGGGCCTAAACATTTCTTCGTACTTATAGCTGAGAGCTATGCCCGACACCGCCACTGGCCCGTAGAACCATTTGTGAAAAAGGCCTTGCAAGAAAGAGAACGATTCTGGACCCGCGACATCCGGAAACACGGCGAACACTTCCACTTCGAGCCCTAAACCTTCTACAATGCATATAAATAATAACATGACACAGAAGCAAACATTTCGCAATATCTACAGCACGCTGAACAACGGCAAGAACCCTAAATGGAAATACTACGTACAGGCCTATCTCAACCTCTACCTGCCCAGGTCACTACAAGCATGTCTCCGGAAGACTACTCTGCGAGGCTGGCAACAGCGAAGTGATGCCGACTATATCCGAAAACGCGTGAACTATTACTGTAAACTTTCCGCCGATACTCCTTTCGACCAAAATCGCTTTGAAAAAGAGAGCGTGCGGCTTGCAGACCAGCAAATTACCGGACAAAAAGTTTACTATCTCGACTCCTTCCACTACGCCAAGAGCTTCGACAAAAACTTGAAATGGCTACTGCTGCCGGGCGATGTCACCCGCGTACCTGAGTGCCCCAGCGTAACCAAAAGCAGACCTATTAACGGAGATAACGCTAACTCTGTAATCATGAAACTTAACAAGGTAAGGCACTTTATCTTCGTTAACGACAAAATACCCTTTGAGAAAAAACAAGACCGTGTAATCTTCCGCGGCAAACTGAATCCAAGAAGGAAACAGTTTGTGGAGAAATATTTCAATAATCCTATGTTTGATGTTGGCGGCTACAAGAACAGCCAGCCTGAGCTGTCAAAGAAAAGGCTAACCGTTCAAGAGCATCTGCCTTTCAAATTCATCATGTCACTCGAAGGAAATGATGTGGCCAGCAACCTGAAATGGATTATGTCGTCAAGTTCTATTGCAGTGATGCCACGGCCTGTCTATGAGACTTGGTTCATGGAGGGAAAACTTATTCCCAACTACCACTATATCGAGGTGGCTCCAGACTTCTCCAACGTCGAGGAGCGAGTGAACTACTACGTCGACCACCCAAGAGAAGCCAAGGAGATTGTGCACCACGCTAATGAGTATGTGGCACAGTTCAGGAACAAAAAACGGGAGGACATTATCTCCTACTTAGTACTCGAAAAATATTTCAGCTTCACCAACCCTTCTTTTCATCAAATTTAAATCATCAATCATCAAAGTAATGGACAAACGTCTCTGCTACATCTCAAGGAACTATCGTAACAAGACTAGTTCCGGTAACAAGGCTAAGACTGACAATGAAGCTACACTTCGGGAAATGGGCGCTGTCAACCTGGGATTGCCCACAACTTACTACAAGAGCAAGGTATTAACCTTCCTGCTCGACCTCTTCGGTATTGTTCATTTTGTCTTTGCCGTACGACCGGATGATATCATTCTGCTGCAATATCCTGTAAAAAAATACTTTTCCTTTGTGTGCAACGTGGCCCACTTGCGTCACGCACATATCATTGCTCTCATTCACGACCTCGGCAGCATGCGCCGTAAACGCCTTACCGTGAGAAAAGAAATATCCAGACTAATGCACGCCGACTGCGTCATCGCCTCTAACGGCACTATGCGTGATTGGCTCGAACGACAGGGATACAGTCACAAGTTAGGCAATCTGCAACTCTTTGACTACCGTTCCGTGGGAAAAGCTCCCATCAAGGAGCTCACCCAAAAACCCGACCCGTTCCGCATTGTCTATGCAGGCGCACTGGCCCGGCGAAAGAACACTTTCCTCATGAAAATGGAGACTTCAGCCGAGCACTATCAGCTCATCATCTGCGGAAACCGTAACGGTCTGCCCGGTCTCAAGGAGAGCGAACATCTGAAACTTCACGGTTTCATGTCACCGGAAGATTTCATCACCAGTATGCAGGGAGACTTCGGACTGGTGTGGGACGGAGACAGCCTCGACGAATGTACGGGAGACTTCGGAGAATACCTCCGCTGGAACTCTCCACATAAAGCTTCTTTCTACCTCCGGGCCGGACTACCACTCATCGTATGGAGCCAGTCGGCCCTTGCCAAAATCGTGAAACAAGAAGGTGTCGGCATTTGCATCAATCATATCGGAGATTTAAATGACATCCTTCCACAGCTCACCCTTGAGGAGATAAACAGTATGAAACGCAATGTGGCACGGGTAAGCGAACGCCTCAGTCATGGCGACTATTTCAAGGATGCCCTTAAAAGCAGCATCCAGACAGAACAAGAGAAGCACGACAAGTAAAAAGAAGTAAAATAATCGACCGTCTCTTAATTCTTGGAAAAAACAAACTAAATGCACTGACAACAGCAGATAACGAGATTGCTGTTGTCAGTGCATTTTTTGATAGATTTGCCGTCCGAGGAGAAAGAGCGGATGATCCGGGTGCTTTCTCCACAGACGGACAAAATGAATAGGCAGCAACGGCAAGCTCATAAACATTCGGTCTGTATATCGGGTGAGCTTTGGATTTAGTTCCTTCACACTTCTATCGGCTTCCCTGAGAAGCAATCTCACAGGACTATCCAGTCGGAGAAGCACACGGCGGTAGACGAATTTCGCCCTGCGCTCCAGCAAATGCTCCAGCAAGAGGCGAATACGAGGAGGCAGGCTCCGCTCAGCCTTGGCAAACTGTTCCACCATATTCTTGAATACAATGACATTCATGTGAAAGTTACGCATCTCCACTCCATTCGCCACTGTCTGTCCTTCCCTGCCGAGCGTATAGCGATAGAGCGGCACATTGACAAAGCGCATGGTGCGGATGGCTGTCATAGGCACAAAGTTCCATTCCACATCGGTATAGGATATTCCCTCAGTCTGACGGTATCCCATTCTCCTAACCAGTTCCGTACGGTAGGCGATATTGTGCATGGTATGGCGGTCAAACCGCCGGTCACGATACACATCGGTAACTTGAATGTCCCTTCCTTCAGGCCATCCGAGAACACGTCGTTCCTCATGGTCGGGCCACACCTTCACCATGTCGTTCACCACATAGTCAGCCTGCGTTTCCTCGAGAACATGAAGATATTGTTCCAGCGAAGGCGTGTCGAAACTGTCGTCAGCATCAAGTACCTTCACATATCGTCCGGTAGCCACAGGCAGCGCCGCATTAATGCAGGAGCCGTAATTACCATTGAACTTGTCGATGACACGCACCATTTCAGGATGTTGCCTCTCCAGTTTCCGTGCCAGTGCGAGAGTTCCGTCCCGGCTTCCGTCATTCACGATAATAGCCTCTAAGCGGTTGTTCTCACGGCACAGCAGCGAGCCTACACAACGCTGCAGATAGGCCTCCATGTTGTAAGAAGGTATGATGAGTGTCAGAAGTTTGTCTGTCATAGCGAGCTTTTTCTTTTTGGTTGGGGCGAATTTTCCGGACTGGACGGACATGCCGGTCTTTCCGAATTTTCGACATTCCGGACCATGCACCGCCCTTCACCGCAGTGCCACCAGTCCTCTCGGGCAGTAGGTCCTGTCGCACTCAGTGAAGGCAATTTCACGGTTGTGCTGCACCACCTTTCCCCGCCGATGGTAGAGATGATAGCTGATGGCGCAGAACTGAGCATATTTCTTCCTTACACCCAAATTGAGCAACCGGTTGAAGAGGTCGATATCTTCCACGCCGTAACCTACAAGTTGTTCATCAAATCCATTAGTCCTTATCAAGTCTTCTTTCCATACTGCCATATTTGCACTGCGCCCGTAGAGTGGCTTCCAACAGTACATATATTTGGTGACAGGGTGCAACCAAAGGGCATGCAGGAGGTTGGCACGGCGGGTAAGACCTTTCGTGAAGATTCCCAAATGACACCGTTCTCCATTGACAAGTTCCCGGGTCAGACCCGGAAGCAACTTGGCTCTGCCGCCAGCAACAAAGCATCCTTTTTCTGCCAACCTCTCATGGTCCGATATGAAACGGGGGTCAAGGATAATATCCTGGTCAATAAATACAATGTAGTCACCCGTGCAGAACCGGCGAAAAGCCTCATTGCGTGACTGGGCTGCTCGAAATCCCTTGTCGGGAATCCATGAATGATAAAGCGGACAGGGAAAGGTAGCCTTCTCTTTTTCAATCAATTTGCGAGTAGAATCCTTCGAACCGTCATCGGCTATGATGACCTCATCGGGAAGGCGGGTCTGATTTCGGATACTGTCAAGACAAAGCCGTAATGCTTCCGGCCAGTTGTAAGTGGTTACGATTAAGGATATTTTCATTTTCTAATTTTAATGAGTTATACCTATTCATGTTCTTTTTTCATTTCTGCAGCATCTTCATGCATGGATAACGGGAATCAGCATTTTCTTATGATGACTTATTATTTTATTATTCTTTAATACAATTTCTTGCATAGAGTAAATTATTTGCAAAGGTATAAATATACCGTTATTT
>JBMNUW010000102.1:0-11442 GCA_050946475.1 Prevotella sp. | reverse complement strand
ATTATGAGAGCCAAAGTGTCGTGATGTCGAATATAATATGGCAAGTGTCAGGATATACCGTTTGGAGTTGATTACAAATTTAATCATTCGTATCTACTGTTTTATTTATTTTATTTACAGGGAAGTTTAAACGTCTTTACAACTTGGTTTACTTTTGCTTATTGGTAAACATCTGAAAACTAGCAACTTATGATTTTTGTTCATTTACTTTTTCCATTCCTGTCCTTTTTTAACTCTTGAATTTGTTAGGTCGACTTTTTAATTTTGCATCAGCTGAGGTTGGGAAGTCACTCCCTCAATAAAGTCATTACAAAGATGCCTTTACTTACTTAAGAGATTTTCCGATTAAAGCTTTTATATAATAATATTACCTAAACTAAACTTAAGATGAAAAAATTATTGTCCATTATGGTATCCGCCACCCTTTCTCTATCGGCGTTTGGTCAGTCTGCTCCCCAGTTGCGTTCAGACAACATAGACGAAGTGTTGAAGGCGATGACCCTTCATGAGAAAGCACTTCTTGTGGTGGGAACGGGTATGCCCAATTTAAATCAAAACATTGGTGGTACGGAAAAGCTGGTGCCTGGAGCAGCTGGCACCACCTGTGCCATTCCCCGATTGGGAATACCTGCCATTGTGTTGAGTGACGGCCCGGCCGGTCTTCGGATTTCTCCAACACGTCCTTATGATTCTCATACATATTATTGTACGCATTTCCCCATTGGCACCTGTCTGGCAAGTTCATGGAATACCCAGCTTGTAACCAATGTGGGAGCTGCCATCGGCAATGAAGTACTCGAATATGGTGCTGATGTTCTTCTGGCACCGGGTGTGGATTTACACCGCAATCCTCTCTGTGGCAGAAACTTTGAGTATTATTCTGAAGACCCGGTACTGGCAGGCTACATAGCAGCCGCTTATATTAATGGCGTTCAAAGTCAAGGTGTAGGCACGTCTATTAAACACTATGCTATGAATGATCAAGAGACAGCACGTCTCGGAAATGATGCCCGTCTTTCGGAACGTACGGCACGCGAACTTTATCTCAAGCAGTTTGAGATAGCCGTGAAGAATGCTCAGCCTTGGACAGTCATGAGTTCTTACAATAAGGTGAACGGTACAATGACATCCGAGCGTTATGACATGCTTACCACAGTTCTGCGCGATGAATGGGGATTCAAGGGCTTGGTAATGACTGATTGGTTTGGAGGTACCGACCCGGTATGGCGCAATAACAAGACGGATCGGGCTGCCAACATGCGGGCTGGAAACGACCTGATTGAACCTGGTACTCCTGATGATGTAAAAGCTATTGAAGACGCTGTCAACAATGGCAAGCTTGATATTAATGACCTCAATCGCAATGTGCACCGCGTGCTTGAGCTTATTGTCAAGACGCCGCGCTTCAAGGGTTATAAATACTCCAATGAGCCCGATTTGAAGGCACATGCTATGGTGACGCGTCGCTCCGCTGCCGAAGGCACAGTTCTTCTTGAAAACAGAGGTGCTCTGCCTTTGGGGAATCAAGTGAAGCATGTTGCCCTTTTTGGAGTGGCAAGCTATGATCCAATTGCCGGTGGTACAGGTTCAGGTAATGTCAACAGAGCTTATACCGTGTCACTCGTTGAGGGTATGCGCAACAACGGATATGTGGTGGACGACTCACTGATCAACCACTACACTAGCTACATCAAACAGGCAAAGGAGGAAATTTCCAAGGTCCCTCATGAGTGGTGGCAGAATCTTCCTCTTCCAACGGAAATGCTGCCGGATAGAACATTGTTGAACGAAGCTGTTTCAGTTAATGACGTAGCCATCATTACCCTTGAGAGACTTTCTGGAGAAGGGAGCGACCGGACTGCAAAAGACTTCAACCTCACGGACGAGGAACTTCAGCTTATCAAGCAGGTTACAAATGCTTTCCATGCAGCAGGAAAGAAAACCGTTGTCGTATTGAATGTAGGAGGAGTCATTGAAAGCGCTTCATGGAAGTCTATCCCTGATGCCGTGTTGCTGCCTTGGCAGTGTGGTCAGGAGATAGGTAACTCTGTGGCAGACATCCTTGCAGGCAAACTCTCTCCTTCTGGCAAATTGCCCATGACATGGCCTGTCAACCTTTCTGATGTGCCCTCTACCAAGAACTTCCCCACCGATGGTGTTGAGATTAGTTTCTCTCAGAAAGATCTCTCGAAATACCGTACAGTAAAGGACGTCGGCTATACCAACTACGAAGAAGGACTGAACGTCGGTTATCGCTATTTCGACACATCTGGAACTCCGGTTTCTTATCCTTTCGGCTATGGTCTGTCTTACACCACATTTACCTGTTCTCCTCTTCAGTTATCACGCAATGGCAGTACAGTTAAGGTAACGTTTACTGTTACCAATACCGGTGATTGTGCAGGCAAGCAGGTAGTGCAGCTTTATGTCTCTGCTCCTAAGGGGAAGGTCGTCAAGCCAGTCCATGAGCTGAAGGCATTTGCCAAGACAAAAGAGTTGAAACCTGGCGAGAGCCAGTCCATTATGATGACAGTAGATGAGATGGACCTTGCTTCCTATGTTGAGAAGTCTAGCTCATGGGTGGCTGATGCTGGCGAATATGAGTTCCAGTTGGGATTTTCCAGTCAGGACATCCAACAACGGGCTTCTCTGAAACTTCCAGTTATGAAAGTCAAGGCACATAAGATATTGGCTTCTGCCAAATAATTCTCCTGATAACATCGGACACAGCCCGAACAATCACAAGTAACAACTAACCACGAACTGATATGAAAACCAATCAAATGTTTCTTCTCGCAGCGGCGTTGATGCTTCCGGCCGCCCTGCACGCCCAATCTGACACTAAGGAAGAGAAAATTAAGGCTGACTCTACTGAGACGGAGGGCAAAGAGGTTAAAAACCGTAACGTGATGCTCAATGCGTCAAGTGACAATCAGCCACGGCAGATTTCCATCGGACTGCCCTCGACGCTGTCCACTCCTATTTGGGAAGATGGCATGCCCGTATCTTATTATATATGGCCATGTCTTCCGTATCTGACTTGGGCCAGCTCTTCCTCTCATGAGAACCAAAGTCTTCGTTCTCTTGGTGAGAGTGCCGTCACTGCAGGTGAGGTGAGTTATGCAGTGATGTCCAATACGCGTACTGGAAAGGATAAGTTCGAGGGTCATGCCAACTTCACCACGAACATCTACGGACTCCAGCGTTATGACCTGAATGTGGCAGGACCGCTCGGTAAAGGATGGTATTACTCTCTCGGAGCCTATGCCAATCTTGACCCGGGAACCAATAAACTGGCAGACGTACGTTATCAGAACGATATGAAGATGTTCAAGGCAGCACTCACGAAACGGTGGAACGACAACCGCGGAGAGGTCTCTCTGTTCTACCGTTATGCCAACACCCGGAATCTTAGCGACAGTTACGGGCCTTTCATCTACGTGGGCGACGGAAGTGTGAAGGAATATAACGGTTTTGACTTGGGACGCGACGGATTTCTGCCGGAGAACGGACAGATAACCTACCTCAATGTGATGACAGGTGAAGAAGAGACCTATGACCGCAAGGATGGGTCTTATGCCATGAACAATTCGTTCACATTTGATTTCAAGTATCATTTCCTCAATGGAATGAAGTTGAATGTCGTTAGCAAGTACAATTATGGTAGTGCCAGAATGACCACATTATCGCTCTCAGGTGTTGGAGAAGCGACGGAGTCGTCAGGCTATACCTATGCCTATGATACGGATGGTCATTCGGCTGGTGATACTTACACCGGATATTACAACTCCCGCTACCTCCTTCATGATATCGGCTTTGAGCGCGACTGGCTCACTACGGCTGAATTGACAGGCAAATCGGCAAATCTGCGCCATAATTGGAGATTAGGTGCCAATATTTGGTGGAACCGTTCGGGTATCCAGGCCAGCACCGGTGTCTATGCACATACTGTGGAGAGTGACCCTGTATGGCTGAAGCATGATGGCAAGCAGGAGTACACGGCTAATACCGGTGGAGAGTATTATGATGCCTATGAGACGAAGTTCGCCGTCTATGCCAGCGACGACTGGAAGGTGAGCAATCGGTTCTCTTTGACGGCAGGATTACGTTTGGAATACTATACAGTGGGTGGAAAGAACGCTATGGCCTATCTTAACGCCACGGACACGGAGGCTACATATCCCGAAAATGAGCGCACGGTCAACTGGAGCCTGGCCGACGGCACCATCACAAGATTCAGTAAGCATTGGGTGAATCCTTCGGCCACACTGAATTTCCATTACAACCTTTGGAAGGGCGGAGGTCTCCTCGGAGAATACGTATATGTCATGCAGCATCCCAATTCCCAGGACTTTGCCGGTGCCTATATGCCGGTACTCAACGCCGTGAACATCCACTTCGGTCGGCTCGGTGTCTATTGGAATACTCCCTGGATGCAGTTGGTGTCGCAGGCAACGATTATCAGCCAAAGCAACTACAAGAGCCGCACTCAGTTCACCAATCCTAACGATGCCTCTGATGTCGTAACGGTTCCTATCACCTACACCGTGCAGACAATGGGCTGGACCACTGACGTTGTACTTACCCTGTTCAAGGGATTCCAGTTCCACGGCCTTCTCACACTTCAGGACCCCAAGTACAAGGACTTCGTGATGACACCCACCTTCAGTGACGGTACGAGCAAGACCTATGACTTCTCAGACAAGACCACCACAGGTGTGAGCAAGACCATCATAGAGCTTGACCCAAGCTACTCGTTTTGGAAGCTCCGCGTCTGGGCCAGCTTCCGTTATCAGAGCAAGCAGTATATCAACAAGGCCAATACGCTCTATTTCAACGGTCGCTGGGAGACCTTTGCCGGTATTCATTACCAGCACAACAAGAACCTTGGATTCGACGTCAACTTTGTTAACCTCTTCAATGAGAAGGGATGTTCGGGCAGTATAAGCGCCGCCGACCTTCTTGAGGATGTATCTGCCTACAAGAACTATCTCATGGCTGGAACCTATATCCGTCCCTTCACGGTGGAATTCTCCGCTCATCTCGATTTCTGATGTTACAATCTCTGCTACGGTTCCGCAGCGTTACTGCTCGGACCGTAGCTTTAACTGTAACAGATTCCTGCTTGTGGGTAGTAAAAAAAAAGGCTCTTTCTTGATTTATTGCTTACAATTGCTTATCTTTGACAAAAAAAACTAATTGACATGAAAACCTATCGTAGATTATTTTTTTTAATGGCCACTCTGCTTATCAGTTTCAAGGCCGTTGCACAGAATCCTCAGGTGACCACTACTTGCGGCACTTTGGAGGGCATTTACGAATCTGGAATCTCTGAATTTAAGGGAGTTCCTTTTGCGCAGCCGCCTGTAGGCGATTTGCGCTGGAAAGCTCCGCAGCCAGTGACCCCCTGGCAGGGTGTGCGTCAGGCAAAGGAGTTCGGTCCCAATCCCATGCAGGAGAACATCTTCGGCGATATGAACTTCGGAACGAAGAAGATGAGTGAAGACTGTCTCTATCTGAATATATGGACACCAGCCAAGACGTTCAAGGAGAAGCTCCCTGTCTTCATTTATTTCAACGGCGGCGGATTGATGGCCGGCAGTGGAAGTGAACCGCGCTATGCGGGTAATGTACTGGCACGCAAGGGTATTGTTACCATTACGGCTAACTACCGTGAGGGCATCTTTGGTTTCTTCTCTCATCCGCAACTTTCGAAAGAAGCTGACTATAAAGGCTCGGGTAATTACGGTTTTATGGACCAGGCTGCTGCCATCCAGTGGGTTTACGACAACATCGCTGCTTTCGGTGGCGACCCGTCAAGAATCACCATCATGGGTGAGTCGGCTGGTTCTGTTTCTGTTAGTGCCTTGATGGCATCGCCTCTGAGCAAGCATCTCATAGCGCAGGCCATGGGCTCCAGTGGTTCTGTACTCTCCATCGAGAAGACCTCCACGCTTAAGGAGGCTGAGAAGATGGGTGTGGAACTGATGAAGAAAATGAGTGTGAAGTCCATCAAGGATATGCGCGCTATGCCCGCGGAGCAACTGATGAAGCAGGCGCACATGACCAGCATGCCAGGCTGTGTCATCGACGGTTATTTCATGAAGGAAGACCCTGTGCAGGTCTATGCCAAGGGTGAGCAGGCTCAGGTGCCTCTTCTCGTGGGTGGTAACAATCTTGAGAGTCCCATGATTTGGAGCTTGGGTGGTAAACCAGCCACCGTGGCTACGGTAAGGCAGATAGCACAATCTGTCTATGGCGACCATGCCGACGAGGTGATGAAGGCATTCGGTGTGAATACCGATGCTGATGTGCTTGGTGATGCCGGGAACAATCTCAGCAGTGCCATGTTTATAGACTACCGCACGTGGAAGTGGAGCGAGATGCAGCGCAAGACCAGCAGCAAGCCTGTCTATCGTTATCTCTATTGTCATCCGCGTCCCGATATGGCCGTTAAGAATAAGGTTGCCGGACTAGCCGGAGGAACACAGGATGCCAAGGACCAGCAGCCCCAGCCCAAGTACAATGGAGCTGTTCATTCTGCTGATATCGAGTATGCTATGGGCACCCTTCCCACAAACCGTGTCTACGACTGGCAGCCCGATGACTATACCGTGTCTGACATCTTCATCAATTATTACGCCAACTTCATCAAGACTGGTAATCCTAATGGACTGGGCCTGCCGGAGTGGACGCCCACGAATGGCGAGGATGTGCCAAGTGTATTGAATATTGATGTGAAGACAGAGATGAAGAAAGATCCAAAGCACGAGGCAGCCTATCGATTGCTCGATGAAATCTTCACTCATTAATCAGCATGCGTTGCGGGGTACCGTTTCGGCTTCTTGCCCGGGCGGTGCCTCCTTGTTTAATAGCAGATAATAGCAGACAATATGAAACAGTTATTGCTTTTAACCTTTGTACTGCTCTTCTTCCCCGGTGCTTCCTTAGCCGGAGAACCGCAGACTTCCGCCTCTGTTCTTCAGCAGCAGAAGAAAGTGCGGGTGGTGATAGACAATGATTATTGCGGAGATCCAGACGGACTCTTTCAATTAGCTCATCAGCTTTTGTGTTCTACCACGGACATCCGTGGCATTGTCGGCGGGCATCTCTCGGCCAACGCCGGTTTTACGCAGTCGAATACTCAGGCCACGGAATCGTGTGATAAAGTCCGTGAATTGGTTCGTCTGATGGGTGTCGGTTCCCAGATTCCCGTCGTCCCCGGTTCTGAGACGGGTCTGACCAGTATCTTAGTTCCCGCTGAGAGTGAGGGCGCTCGTCTGATAGTGCGTGAAGCCCGACAATGCACACCGGAGCATCCCCTCTATGTCTTGTGCGGTGCCAGCCTGACAAATATCGCCAGCGCGTGGCTCATGGATTCCACCATACAAGACCGTGTGGTCTTAGTATGGATTGGCGGGCAGGAGTATCCCGAGTTGGGCATGACTCCTCCGCCGGGCTATACTCAGGTGGAATACAATCTTAACCTGTCCATCCCCGCTGGTCAGGTGATTTTCAATCGTAGTAAAATACGTATCTGGCAGGTACCGCGCAATGCTTACAGACAGTGTATGTATAGTCTTGACGAGGCTCGCCGCGCACTGGCTTCGTGCGGTAAGGCAGGCAGCTACCTCATGGGACAACTGGAGAAAGTGATTGCTTCCTGTGAAAAATATGGCATACCTATGGGCGAGACTTATATCCTTGGCGACTCTCCGCTGGTGCTTCTCACTTCGTTACAGTCGGGCTTTGAGGCAGACCCGGCTTCGTCAGATTATCGTTATGTGCAGGCACCTCTCATACGTGATGACGGCTCTTATGCGTTCAATCATCAAAGCAGGCTCATTCGCGTCTACACTCGTATCGACACCCGGCTTATGTTTGGGGACATGGAGGCGAAATTTGCCCGTTATCTGGCGACTTCTGCATCCGCAAGATAATTCTTTTTTGGACGAACGGTTTCACACCGTTTTTCCATTTTACCTTCTACTATTTGCTATAACTAACTATATTTATCATGAAACCTATATCTTACTATATATTATTTGCTGCCGCCTTGTGTTCCCTCACAGCTTCGGCACAGCAGGAAAATCAAACGGAGCCGGTCTATCGACTGGTGATCCAGGAAAATGGTCCCACCCTGGGATATTCTCCCCGGTCGGGAATAAAGTTGCTTCGTCGTGACAACAAAATCTTTAAGGACCTTAATCGCAATGGTAAATTGGATTCCTATGAGGACTGGCGTCTGCCCATTGATGTTCGTGTGGCAGACTTGGTGAGTCAGCTCTCCGACGATGAGATAGCCGGACTGATGCTCTATTCGAAGCACCAGCAGATACCTTCCATGTCTTCCGGCTATAGTCCTTCCACTTATAATGGTAAGCCCTTTGAGCAGAGTGGACAGCCGGCATGGGCGCTCAGTGATTTGCAGCGGAAGTTTCTGAAGGAAGACAAGGTACGAGCTGTTCTTGTTACCAAGGTGAAGGACGCTGAAACCGCTGCCCGCTGGAGTAACGAGATGCAGGCTTTCGTGGAGGGACTTGACCATGGCATTCCAGCCAACAACAGTAGTGATCCACGGCATGAGACACAGGCTAACGCCGAATACAATTATGGCTCTGGCGGCGATATCTCCCAGTGGCCCACTTCCTTGGGTCTGGCAGCAACTTTCAGTCCTGAGCTGGTGCATCAGTTCGGACACATCGCTGCCCAGGAGTACCGTGCTCTCGGCATTACGACGGCTCTTTCTCCACAGGTGGATGTAGCCACAGAACCTCGCTGGAGTCGTTTCACGGGAACCTTCGGTGAGGATCCGGAATTGGTGACTGACTTGGCGCAAGCTTATGTTGACGGATTCCAGACCTCTACAGGCTCCGATACCATCTCCGGTGCATGGGGCTATGGCAGTGTTGTTGCCATGGTCAAGCACTGGCCGGGAGGCGGACCGGTGGAGAGCGGTCGGGACAGTCATTTCAACTACGGTAAATATGCCGTCTATCCCGGCAATCAGTTTGCCACGCAGCTGCGTCCTTTCCTTCAGGGAGCCTTCCGTCTCAAGGATGGCACGCACACGGCAGGGTCGGTAATGACCTTCTATAATGTGTCGTGGGGACAGGACCCGTCGGGCAAGAATGTAGGTGAGAGTTTCAGCCATTACATCGTGACAGATTTGCTCCGTAACAAATATCATTTCGACGGGGTGGCATGCACAGACTGGCTTGTTACCGCCGATAATGCGAAAATAGAGAGCTTTGACGGCAAGTGCTGGGGCGTGGAGAACCTTAGCGTGGCGCAGCGTCATTACGAAGTGCTGAAGGCCGGCGTCGATCAGTTTGGAGGCAACAACGATAAACAGCCGGTTTTAGAGGCCTTCAAGATGGGAGAGAAGGAAATGGGTCATGAGGCATGGCAGCACCGTATTCGCGAGTCGGCACGCAGACTGCTTCTTCCCATGTTTCGCACTGGACTTTTCGAGAATCCCTATCTCGACCCGGAGCATACCAAGCAGATTGTCGGTTGCAAGGCATTTATGGAGGCTGGCTATCAGGCACAGGTCAAGTCCTTGGTCATGGTGAAGAATCATGGAAATGTGCTGCCCGTCGCTACAAAGAAGAAAGTGTATGTACCCAAGCGCCACTTCGCATCTGTGACAGACTTCTTCGGCAATAAGACAAAAGACTATTGGGACACACCGATTGACCTTAACATTGTTCGTCGTTATTATGAGGTGGTGGACGACCCCTCTGAGGCCGATTTCGCCATCGTTGCCATTCAAAGTCCCGTCACCGGTACGGGCTATTCGGTGGAAGACAGGGAGAAGGGTGGTAACGGCTATGTGCCCATTTCTCTTCAATATGATGACTATACGGCTACTGATGCCCGCAAGGTAAGCATTGCAGGAGGCGATCCCAAGGAAAATTTCACCAACCGGAGCTACAAAGGGAAGACGGTGAAAGCCGCCAATCGCGACGATATGGAACTGGTGAGAAAGACTCGCAAACAGATGGGCAGCAAACCCGTCGTTCTGTTTGTTACGGCTTCGCGTCCATTCGTTCCGGCAGAAATAGAACCTTATGCTGACGCCATTATTGTGAGTTTCGGCACGAGCTATCAGCCTTTCTTCGAACTGGTATCAGGACGCAGTGAACCGTCTGGATTGCTCCCTTGTCAGTTGCCTAAGGATATGCACACGGTGGAGACGCAATTGGAGGATGTTCCCCGCGATATGACCCCCTATGTCGATGCCGATGGTCATGTCTATGATTTTGCCTTCGGCATGAATTGGAACGGACAAATCAATGATGAAAGGGTGAAAACATATAAGTAAGGGGCTCAATCGGTGAGATGCGGTGACTAAAACAAGAGCATGGCCGGTAAAACGGCAGGGCAGACCTGTTGGAGAAACGGTCGGCCATGCTTACGAATAACGAGAAAGAAGTATGAAAAAATTAATAATCAGTATATTACTATTTTTCACTGGCTTCAGTTTCCTGCAAGCTGAAGACCGGCTGGGGTTGAGAGGACTTACCATCGACTACCTACAGCCACAGAATGGAATGTCGTCCGTGGTGACGGACGAGAAGCATCCCCGTTTTTCATGGCAACTGGTTGACTCGTTGTCCAGCGGAGTCGTGCAGACCGCTTATAGGATTGTCGTGTCCGATGAGAAGGACCGTGTCGTCTGGGACAGCGGAAAGAAGACGTCGCCTGTGAACTATGGGGTGGAATATGCCGGCAGTCCGCTGACGCGATGCACACGCTACCGGTGGACGCTCACGGTGTGGGACAACCGGCATCGGCAGTCTTCCGCCTCGTCGCAGTTCGAGACGGCACTCATGGTTTCCTCCGACAAGGATGCTGCGTGGGGCGGTGCACAATGGATTGGTCCCTCTTCTGACCGCGGTCTTTCCTTCTACAGCCAGTATCTTCCCGTCTTCCGTATCGAGGGAACCGTGGCCCTGGACCGTCGCAGCCGCTCCACACGGGCGGGCCTTGTGTACGGAGCCAATGACGAGCGGTTGATGAACGCCAACAGGAACTTGTTGAACAGGTCCAACAGGCGCGGCGAGGGCTACATCCTGGTGGAACTGAACACCACGGGACTGGACAGTGGCGACAGTGCGACATTGTGCATTTACCGTGTGGGCTACAAGGCGGACGACAGTGCCGACCGTCCTTTTGCAACAATCAAGGTGTCCACTACTCTCGTTAACGCTTCCAACAGATATGCTTCTCATAAGTTGTCCGTGGCATCTGTCTGCGGCACGACGACACTAGAGCTGGACGGTCAACAGGTAGGGAAGGAACTTTATCTCAATCCCATGGGACATGGTGGTGACTACATCGCCTTCCCCATGGTTGCGGATGTCGGGTATCGTGTACCGGAAGGTCAGCGGGCGAACTGCGGCGAGGTGGTGGTGCGTAACTATCGTCTGCCGCGCC
>JBMNUW010000101.1:0-11657 GCA_050946475.1 Prevotella sp. | reverse complement strand
AAAATTTTTTCGAGTATCACACATCTATTCCAACGTGAATTTTGCGGACTGCAGGTCTCTACTGTTGGGACCTACCATCACTTCAAAATCGCCGGGCTCTGCCACAAACTGAAGATTACTGTTGTAGAATTTCAATTTGTCAACTGTGATATTGAACGCCACTGTCTTCGTTTCTCCCTTCTGGAGATGGATGCGTTTGAAGTCCTTCAATTCCTTAACCGGCCGAGAGATACTGCCCACGAGGTCGTGAATATAAAGCTGCACTATCTCGTCAGCATCATAGTTGCCTGTGTTGGTAACGTTCACTTCCACCTTGATTGTCCCGTTCTCAGACATTGTCTGACTACTGAGAACCGGCTTGCCATATTTGAACGTAGTATAGGAGAGACCGAATCCGAAAGGATAGAGCGGATCATTGTCCACATCAAGATAATTGCTCTTGAACTTTGTAAACCATTTGCCTTCTTCCAGAGGTCTGCCCGTCGGCAGGTGATTATAGTAGATGGGAATCTGACCTACTCGCTTGGGCATGGTGAAAGTGAGCTTGCCGCTAGGTACCTTGTCACCGAAGAGCACGTCACAAATGGCATCACCGGCCTCTGAACCGCCAAACCAGACATTGAGGATAGACGGGAAATTAGCAGCCTCCCATGTCATGACAGTGGGGCGACCAGAGAAATTCACCAGCACCACAGGCTTGCCAGTCTCTTTCAGCGCTTTGAGAAGTTCTTTCTGAGCATCAAAAATCGAAATGTCGCTTCTACTGCTGGATTCACCGCTCATCTCAGAAGTTTCTCCGATAGCGGCAATTATCACATCTGCCTTTTGAGCCACCTTGACAGCTTCGTCGAGCATTTCCTTTGCCGAGCGACCATCCCGGATAGCGCGCCCGAACATAGAACCATTCGCCTCTATCTGCTCATCGTTCATAATATTGCTTCCGCGAGCATAGAGAATTTCAGCCTTATTGCCGACAGCGTCTTGAAGAGCCTGACGCAATGACTTGTTTCTGTCCAGTTGAGCTGCAACACTCCATGTTCCGGGCATATTAGCATTGGTATCGCCAAGCGGACCTATGAGAGCAATCTTTCCCTGCTTCTTCAAAGGCAGCAGATTTCCTTCGTTCTTCAGGAGCACAAAAGTTTCTGCCGCTAATTTTCTGGCAGCATTTCTGTGTTCATCAGTATATATTTCTTTCTTCGCACGCTTGCTGTCGAGATAACGGTAAGGATCGTCGAAAAGTCCCAATTTATATTTTGCCTCCAGAATACGACGACAAGCTTTGTTGATGTATTCCTCTGAAATCTTGCCCTCCTTCAGCGACTTTTCCAATGTTCCGATAAATCCGTCGGACACCATATCCATATCCGTTCCGGCCTTCAGGGCGAGTGCCGACACTTGCTGCAGATCACCCAGTCCGTGATTCATCATCTCCATAATAGCAGTATAGTCGGTAACGACGAAGCCCTTGAAACCCCACTGGTGACGCAGCACGTCATCCAGCAGCCACTTGTTTCCTGTCGACGGAATACCATCTACGACATTAAAGGAAGTCATCACACTGCCTGCACCCGCATCAACGGCGGCTTTATAGGGAGGAAAATAATCATTATACATTCTCAGTCTGCTCATATCCACGGTGTTATAGTCGCGTCCGCCCTCCGGTGCACCGTACAGAGCGAAATGCTTCACGCAGGCCATAATTGTGTTGTTAAGCGACAGGTCGTTGCCTTGATACCCTTTAACCATAGCCTGAGCTACCATGCTTCCCAGATAAGGATCCTCACCGCTGCCTTCTGCCATACGTCCCCAGCGGGGTTCACGGCTGATGTCGACCATAGGACTGAAGGTCCAGCATATTCCGTCAGCACTGGCTTCTTGGGCAGCGATTCGTGCTGAGCCGCTAATGGCGTCCATATCCCAGCTGCACGACATTGCAAGAGGAATGGGGAACACCGTCTCATAACCATGAATAACATCCATGCCGAAAATCAAGGGAATTTTGAGCCGGCTCTTCTCTACTGCAATTTTCTGCACCTCCCGGATTTTATCGGCACCTTTCAGATTGAAGAGGCCTCCTACCTCTCCACGTTGAATCTTTCCGGCAATATCACTGCTCTTTGCTTCGCCTGTCACAATTTCACCCGTCACGGGAAGATTGAGCTGACCTATCTTCTCCCTGAGAGTCATTTTGCTCATAAGGTTATCTATGAAACTGTTCATTTTCATATCCTGCTGCGCCGGGCTTGCCAATGAAAAGAGAAGTGCTCCTGCAGCTAACAAAGTCTTACGTTTTAGCATTTTCAGTATAGATTTTTATTATTTATTTAGTTAGTATTATGAATTAGTAATAAGTATAACTAATCGTTTACCATTTTAGTATGTAAATCCAAGTTTTTTGAGTCCGCTCTGAATTTCGGGACAGCTCATGAATAGTCTCCAGAGCAATCCGGAACGATAGTTCTCTATCATCGGTGCGATGGTGCATTGATCGATGGCCAGATAACGATGCACAGTCCAGGATTGTTGTTCGGAGAAAGCATCATAGAATCCGTACTTGCCCCATATCCATTCTCCCTGGTTCCAGAAATATTTCAGAGCAGCCATCGACTGTGTAGGTGTATACGGGAACGAGGAAAGAGCAGCCGTAGGAGAGATAACTCCCAGGTCATTGGCCGGAGAATGTGCTGAATAACCCTGGGGGCTATAGCTGGCTGTGAGACCCCAGCAATCTTGTCCGTAGCCCTTATATCCTTTAGGATTATCCACGCAGTATGCATAATCGCTCATGGCATGATTGTATACGACATTCCACCAGTTGGCATACTTGTCTTTAAGATTTCGCGGGTCGAGCCCTATCCACGAATAGTGAGCCCAGAAGAGCGGTCCGCCTGTGGCCTCAGCACCATTATGCTTCACCTCAAGAGGATAGCCATAGGGACTGGCACTGCTCTTGATTCCGCCACTACGCGACCATCCCTCGTCGTAACATTCTACAGGAACGGTATGGGTAGGCGAAGCCGCAGCAAGAACATAAACTATCAAGCACTCGTTGTAGCCCTGAAGAGGGAAGTTCATTTCCCATCCGTAGTTAGGCGACCAATGCCAATAGAGAACGTTCTGTCCTCCTTGGGTGTACCAGTCGAATTCCATTTCTTGCCATAGTTCATTGATTTTTTCAGCCAGGGACTGCTCTGCTTCGTTACCGTCCTGAAAATACTGTCGCACACAAAGCAGACTTTCCATCAGGAAACTACTCTCAACGAGGTCGCCTCCGTCGTCCTTGGTTCCGAATGGCTTTACCTTGCCGGTGGGACCGTTAAGCCAATGGGGCCACACTCCATGAAAGCGGTCGGCCTTGGAAAGATAGTCCACTATTTTGGTCAGACGTTCCACACCTTCTTGTCGGTCAATAAAGCCGCGATCGATTCCCACCAGAATGCCGGCTATTCCAAAGCCGCTGCCACCAATCGTCACGACATCCTGGTCGTTCTCCGGATAGATGCCGTCGAGATGAATGCGCTCACGGGCCATTCCTGAGGTAGACTCTGCCCCGTCCCACATATAATTGAGACTTACCTTTTGAATATAGTCAAGCATGACACTGTCGTTTTCAAACGATGCCGGACGGCCCGGCACGACAGAAGTGTCCTCGCTCGTATCCGTTGATGTCTGCACGGAATTGTCCTCATTAGAAGCACAAGATGTGAGCGGCAGCGCCAACATCACCAGATTCATTATTTTTCTAAGATTCATAATTTTTCGATTAATATATATGTTAACAAATGCCGAAGATGGAGAAGACACAACCCAGTACGGCGACGAGAAACAGAATTGACGACTGAGTGCGACGATTGTTTCGCCACAAACGCCATACAAGCCACAGGGTAAAGGCTATCAGTCCGAGCGACACAATCGTCACAAGGAGATTTCTGTCGCCGATATAGAATGACGAGGCTGCAATACCAGAAAGGAAAGCCAACAGTAAGGCAGCAGTACCTTTCAGTATGGATACAAGTGAGTATTTCATAGCTTCTGCGGTTTGGTAATTGATGAAGTTCCGGTCTCAGCCAGCGACTGAATGGCAAACCAGTAGGATGTACCGACATCCAGTCCTCTAAGGTCATAGGTGTTGTTACCATTGACGGTGATGCAATGATAGAGCTTGTCCTTGGCCACACCATAATAGATATTGTAGCCGTAAGCATCCTTCACCGGCCGCCAGCTCAACATGGCGTTCCGCTGGTCAGCTTTACTGCGCTCTGCCTTGAAAGCCTTGGGGGCAGCAGGTGCTACACCTTGAGCACGACCAAAGACGCGGAAATCCGACAAGCAGAAATTGCCTCTTCCCGGCATGTGGAGATTTTCCACTTTCAAATAGCGTGTGTTAAGAGGCTTACGCAGTTCTACATAGTCATGGGGCACATCACGGTCGTTGTCACTCTTGTCTACCGCCAGTGTCCAGTGCTGTCCGTCATTGCTTGCCCACACGCGATATTGATAGTATGTGTCGTTGGCTCTGTTGGTCTGTACCGTTTTCCTGTCATAATAGTTCAGTTGGAAAGCTCTCACCTCTTTGGTGCCTTGCAAATCCATCATAATCCACTCGCCGGCATTTCCCGACTTTGCACTCCAGAAAGTTCTGATGTTCTCATCACTCAGATTTGAAGCCACGTATACACTGTCCGTAGAACTTGCAGTCACGGGTTTCCCCAAAGAAAGGAGCATCCATCCCGTGAAACGGTCTTTACCCGTGTAGTCGGCGTTTCGCTGAGGATAATCACCAAATGAGGTGTCGCTCCACATCACCCCGTCGCCGTCAAAATAGACGGGATAGAGCCCGATACGGCGCTCAAACTTATATTTTAAAGAGAGCATACAGGTAGCTACATGCCAATACTGACCATGAAGGTCGGCAAAGGTTCCTCCGTGTCCTGCTCCCAGGACAAATCCTCCAGGCTTATAGCACATAGGATTGTGGCGTTGATAAGTAAACGGGCCCAATGGTGAGTCGCTTACATACACGCCGTCGGCATATACCTTGAACTCGGTTCCCGGAGCACCATACTGCAGATAGTATTTTCCGTTGTGTTTTGTCATAAAGGCACCCTCGGTAAAAGGCCTGAGTGTAGTTTCGTCATCGTTATTCATGCCGAATCGTTCCCAGCCGTGGTCTTCCGGGTGAAGCATCATCACATCATAGATTTTACTGATGGGAGCAAAAGTCTGTCTGCTGAGTTTCACGGCCTTGAGTGGATACTCATTACTGGAACCATAATAGAGATAAAGGCTCCCGTCGTCATCCAAAAAGAGACAAGGGTCCCAAGAAGGCAGTACCGACCTGCTGACCGCCTGCCGCCATCTGCCCGTTTCCGGATGGAGCGTGTACCAGACGGGCAGTCCTTCATAGGTTGAACCTGTATAGAAGAGAGTGTCACCTGCCACAAAAGCAGCAGGGGCGCACTGGTCGTCATCCGTGGGATGTCGCTGGAAAGAGGCTGTCTGGAAATCCCAGTCACTCAAGTTCTTGCTGTAGTGATAGCCTCCCTGATTGGTAGAGAACAACAGATACTGTCCCTTGTATGTCAGTCCCATGGGATCGGCTGAGGAACGGAAACTTCCTCCTTGCTTCACATTTTGGTTATAAGGTTCGTAGTTATAGCTGATGTTAAGAGGATTGCAATAGGTAGTTGTGCCGGGTGTCTTGGGGTCATACCACGGTGTGGCTTGTGCAGGCTGGCGACCGGACACATTTGTACCGTTGCACCAGCCGGTTCCTTCCTCGCCAACCGAATTGTCTCCGTCGACCATCACGATGTTCACGTTGTGCTGGTCCTTGCTCCTCACCACATTGGCCATTTTCTTGCCGGGATAGCTCACGTAGAGATGCACATCCGTGTCAGTGGCACGAAGAGAAAAACGGCCCTGCGCATCGGTGTTGCAGTGAACAGGCGAGGCAAAGAACATCACCGTAGCACCTGCAAGAGGCTTCCCGGCAGCATCGGTTACCTTTCCTGAAAGTTCATAGTCTTTCACAACAGGAATATAATAATTGCTCACCTGCCCTTTCACCACACGAAGACTGTCACCTGATGATGTCTTAGCAGAAGTATTTACAGAGAGGGGCAATGTCAAGAGTAGGTATGTCAGAAATCGATAATTCATTGTTGTTAATTTTAGGTTTAAAAAGTCGATTCGTCTTAAGACAATATCAAGCGTACCAAAACAGGACAATGATCAGAAAGGTAATGTTCGTCCGGCTTATCCGTCATTACACGATAACGGTCAACGCTAAAAGTCGGACTTACATAAACATGGTCGAGCAACTGACGTTGAGCGACGGGCAGACGACCAAAATCATGAAAAGACCAGTTCGGACCATATACCACTTTTGCCTTGTCGCGCGTATTGACCATTCCATCTTGCTGAAGGATGTTCAGGACATCCTGTTCTGTGCTGTTAAAGTCACCGGTGATGACAAGCGGAAGCCCCGAAGCATATCGCTTCATCATACGCAAGACGAGTTTAATGCCTTCTGCCCTTGCCACGCGTCCGTCGTTATCGAGGTGAGTGTTGACAAAAGCCAGCTTCTTCCCTGTCTGCTTGTCCAATAATACAGCCCAGGTGGCAACACGGTTGTAGGACGCATCCCAGCCCTTGACACCAAAGACTTCAGGAGTGGTACTCAAGGAGAAATTTCCCGAGTCGAGCAATTGGAAACGCTCCTTCTTGTAGAATATCGGGCAATGCTCTCCTTTATGGTGACCGTCGTCGCGTCCTACACCTAACCATGCGTATGTAGAAAGTTCCTTGCCAAGCTCATCCAGCTGGTTGGGACGCACTTCCTGCATACCCAGAAGGTCAGGACTGTAATATTTCAGCATATTGACGACATCAGCTTTTCTGTTGTCCCAGGCATTTATCCCGTCCGCAGGCGCATCCAGTCTAATATTGAACGTCATCACATCAAACCCCTGTCCCATGGATGACAAGGGAGCAACGATGTAAAGCCAGAGAAACAGCAGCCAATGAAATTTATTATGAGACATATTCTTGATTCATGAAGAGAGATATCAGAAAGGAGAAGCCTCATGGAGGCTCTCCTTTTTGACCATCTAAGTATGCATCATTCGTCTATCGGGTCGTTTGCCAGTTCAGGTACATCAGACAACTGCTGATAAGGCACTGGATAATAAGTCTCATCCTCTGTCCATCCACTTGGGCCAATCACTTCAGCAGCCATTCCTGTTCGGATAAGATCATTGTACCGCTCGCCCCATTCACCGGCAAGTTCCATGCGGCGCTCGTCAAGGATTTGATCCACTGTCACATTCGTGAGTTCCGGCATATTTGCACGGGCACGTACTTCATTGAACGGTTCATCTCCACTTTGACCCAAACGAACAGAAGCTTCAGCATTCATTAGCAACACTTCTGCATAACGGAATATACGTATGTTGTTATTGCTTCCATATTTTGTTCTGCCTTCAGTGAGTTCACTCGTAGGAGTATAAGCCTTTCCGTTATAGTAGTCTTCGGTAGTACCACTGGTCACCACATCTCCGCTTGGGGTTGTCGTTCCGCCACCAGGCATGCAAGTGGTGATAAGACGTATTGAATCTCCGCGCTCCTCTGCCCAAGTATAGAAAGAAGGATAAAAGCGGATAAAGTTCCATCCTCCTAAATTACCGGGACCCTGGAAAACAAACCAGTTGTCAGCATCAACCATATCGCCGGAGCCGGTTCCGAAGTCTGTACACTGGCACTCAAAGAGGCTCTCATTGCACAATTTTCCGGGAATCTTGAACAATTCATAATAGTCGGAATAGAGTTCAAACTTACCACTATTGATGATGTCGTCTGTGAGAGTCTTAACCTCTTCATAATTCCCTTGATTCAGATATATTTTAGCAGCCAGCATTTCTGCGGTATAGGCGGTCACTGCACCCTCATGCTCCATTTCGTTCGGACGGAGCCGCTGACAGTATTCCATTGCATATTCCAGATCTTCCAAAGCATAATTGTACACGGCAGATACCGTGGAGCGAGTAAGGTCGGTCTGACTGTTAGTGCGCAGAATAGTAACTGGACCAAAAGCCTGAACCAGGCGATAATAGGTATAGGCACGCAGGAAACGCACCTCTCCGGCATAGCTGCGATAGATGGATAAGAGAGAATCCGTTGTCATATTGGCAGCATACTGATCGAGTGCCTCCAAAGCGGAGTTAGCTGTCTTGATGATACCATAATACTGGGTCCACATCTCATTCAATCCCCAATAACCGCTCATATAGTCGTAGTTGCCAAAGGAAACCAAGTCACCCTGGTCGTCCGTTCTTCCGGACCACATGTCATCATCTCGGACAATGACCAAGGGCCAGATCACCCAGTGCATTGCTCCGGTGCGAATTTTAGCATACACACCCGACACTGGCTGATAAAGATTAGACATATTAGTATAGTCGATGTCAGATACTGCAACGGTGTTTTCAGGGTCTTTGTCCAGATAATCACTACAAGAAGTAGCAAGTAAGAGTGCCCCCGTCATCAGTATGGTGGAAATATATTTGAATTTCATTTTCTTAGAATTTAAATGTTAGAATTGTATCTGTAATCCAAATGTATAAGTAGCAGTAAGAGGATAAACATCTGTATCCCAACCTTCAGAATCGCTGATTTCAGGCGTGAACGAATTAGCCGAGAACCATGTAACAGGTCTGTCAGCCGTCAAGCTCAGACGAAGGCTTGGCATTGTGTAACTTCCGAACTTGATGTTTCGGAAAGTATAGCCCACTGTAACATTCTGAATTCTAAAGAAATCGGCAGACTCCACAAGATAAGAATTGACATACTGGTCACCCACATTCCATGTCTTGGTAAGAGCCTTGGCTGAAGGATATTTGTTGGTCGAGCCTTCTCCTGTCCAGTGGTGCACGTATTGATCATGGTCAAAATTGTAAAGTGATGATGAATAACGCATTGCACGCTTGCGGTTATAAATTTGCGCTCCGGTCTGGCCGTAGGTAGAGAGGTTAAAGTCGAGATTCTTCCACTCCAATCCGAAATTCAAGCCAAAAGTGAAGTTTGGCAAGTAAGAGCCCAATGTTGTCTTGTCGTTATCGTCAATCTCATTGTCTCCGTTAAGATCCTTGTACTTGAAGTCACCTGGTTCCAAATTATTTTCCACAGCAACAGGGTCGTTGGCAATTTCCTCTTCGTTTTGATAAACGCCCTCTACGATATATCCATAGTAGGAATTCATCTCATGGCCTACCCAGTTCACGGTTTTGCCGCCTTGAATAAAGTTGGTACCGCTCAGGCTCTTCACTTCGTTCCAGAGGAAAGAAAGGTTAGCGCCGACATGATATTTCACTTTTCCTATTACGTCGTCCCAGTTGATGCTTACATCTGCACCCTGGTTCAGAATCTTACCATAGTTACCTGCCAACGTGCTCGTATCAAAAGGCAGACGAGGACTAATCACGGCATGCTTTGTCATACGATGGAAATAGTCTGCCTCAATGTTAAGTCTGCTATTCAACATGGCGAGATTAAAGCCCAAATTGGTCTCCTCTACCACCTCCCAACGTAAATAGCTGAAATATATGTTGTTTTGATAACCCGGATATATGTTGTCACCAAACACACCGGAAGCACTGTTACCTGTAGTAACACTTGCGAATCCGTCGCTTGCTGCCACTCGGTCATTTCCCAGTCTTCCCCAACTGCCACGCAGTTTCAGGTAATTGATTAAATTCTGTTTCTTAAAGAACGGTTCTTCGCTGACCACCCAGGCAGCACCTACAGAGGGGAAATATCCCCATTTTTCCTGATACTTGGAGGAGCCGTCAGCTCTCATGGTGAACATCAAGAGGTACTTGTCTGCATAGTTGTAATTGATGCGGCCGAAATAGCTCAAGCCCCGATAAGTAGTTCCGTCATCTCCATTTGAATCTGTATCCTCATCTCCGAGATCAATATACATGGTTTCTTCTGAGGTATCGGGAACATTGCTGCGAGAACCCATGAGGTAACGATAATTCTCTTCACGCATAGAGGCGCCGAGCATTACCCCAAGATTATGTTTACCCCAATTATTGTTATATTGCAGAGTATTATCCCATATATAATTATTGTAAGTAGTCACACTTTTCTGAAGAATGGTGGTCGAATTCTGCTGTAACTCGGAAACATAGTACACAGGAGTAAATGTACGACCCTCAATGGTCGAGTGCTCATAATTGATACTTGACCGGAAGCTCAACTTTTCAGGCAGAATATTAAATTTCACATAGAAATTTGTGTTGAACTGCTTGTTATTGTTTTTCGAGTCATAATAGTTAGCCGTTGCAACGGGGTTATAGAAATTGTTTGTATAACCGACAGACTCTGGAGAAGCATATTTCACAGGCGTTGCTTCGGTGTTATTTTCATCGTAGACAGGATACAGACCGGGAGCATTGAAGGCTTGCTGCCATGCAGAATTGTTGGCAAGCTGCTGTTTGCTCGAACTGAAAATACCACTGAATCCCACTTTGAGCCATTTTGTGGCGTCATAGTCCAAAGCAGCTCTTGATGTTATTCTCCGGTAGTCGTTGTCTACATCCATGATTCCATTCTGATATAGATAACTAACACCTACTGAATAAGTTGCGCGGTCACTTCCGCCGCTGATGCTTACTCCATGCTTATATATAATAGCATCACGCAGCAACTCATCGTACCAGTCCGTGTCACTGCCGTATGTCCAGTTGTGGAAATCTGAATCGGCATAACTACCTCCATAGCGGTCAATACTTGCTATGGCATAGGGAGAATAGGTGTCATAATCTGCCTCCATCAACATCGATGCATATTCATTTGAATTAGCCATCTGAAGACGGTTTGTAGCATGCTGTATACCCATATAGCCGTCGTAACTAATCTTGGCATCCTGGTTTTTAACGCCTTTCTTCGTGGTGATTAACACTACTCCGTTGGCAGCTCGCACACCATAAATTGCGGCAGCCGATGCATCCTTGAGCACACTCATTTCTTGAATATCAGATGCGTCAAGGAAATTAATGTTGTCATAGAACATTCCGTCCACGACATAGAGAGGAGTGGAATTCGCAAACGAGCCATTTCCACGAATCTTCACAGTAGGGCCTTCACCGGGCTCTCCACTGTTCACGACATTGACACCTGCTACCTTGCCCTGCATGGCAGACATGGGCGAAGAGGTAGGAACATTTGTCAGCTCCTCGCCCTTCACGACGGCGATGGGTGAGGTCAGGTCCTTGGCCTTGGCAGTGCCGTAACCGATAACAACGACCTCATTGAGTGCCTGATTGTCGTCTTCCAGATGAAACGTCATGGACGAACCATTGAGTTTCACCGTAGTCGGTTTCATACCTAAATAGGTAATAGTAACACTCGCATCTTTTGGAACATTAGTAAGAGAGAACTTGCCATCTAAGTCAGTGACCGTTTTTACATCTGTTCCGTCTATTTGCACTGTAGCACCAATAACGGGTTCTTGCGTCGGGTCTAATACCGTTCCTGTGAAGTTCTTCGACTGAGCAAAGGCTCCAAGAACTGCAGTACCCATAACAAGAGTCAAAAACAGTTTTTTCATTGCTTCGTACGTTTAGGTTTATTATTTGGTTAATTGTTCT
>JBMNUW010000100.1:0-11765 GCA_050946475.1 Prevotella sp. | reverse complement strand
GAGTTTTGCCATATTTTTCTGTGTTGTTTATGTCATTTGTGTTGTTTATGTCAATTATTGACTGAATTGGTGAGCCGTCGGAACGACTTCTCCGATTGACAATCAATCTTTTGCCTCTGCATCGGAAAGAATCTCCGCATCGGAAAGAATCCCTGCATCGGAATGAATCTCTGCATCGGAAAGAATCTCTGCATCGGAAAGAATCCCTGAATGGAAACGATTCCTTGCATGGAAACGATTCCTTGCATGGAAACGATTCTCATCATCAGAGCCGTTTCCCGGTCGCGAGGCATTTTTCGTTGCAAAATTAAGAAAAAAACTTTCGTAAACCAATATAAGGCTGCAATTTTGGACTTACAATCTTAATTTTGAAGATATTACCACAAATTTTGAACGCTGATTGAAGGAAATTTGCTAACTTTGCACCATCAATCAAACATAAATCATAGAAACAAATAATCAAGAGACATGAATATCATAATCGCTTTGATCGCATTCCTGGTGCTGGCCCTCATTGTATGGGGCGTGGCAGAGCTGAACTATAAGAACTTCTCTTACAAGGAGGAGAAACCGGCACATGAGGACCCGACGGCTCATTCTAATCCTTACGGACGGGAAATGAACATTCGTGATATTATGCACGATAACAGTACGAAGGGCTACAAGGCAGTATAATCAAGGCTCTTTTCCGCTTTCGGGGAAGAGTCACCTTAGCATAAAATAAGTCAATCTCAGACAAGAATTTCAGAAAATCTCGGAAAGATTCCTTTGATTAGACAAGATTTCTTGAATTTCCTGGAAGGTCTTATTGAATTTTTTTTCAAGAAGATTCTTGTTAAGATAATATCATTAAAGGGAAAGAGGCAAGGATTCTCTTTCCCTTTTAATGTATGTATCCCTTTTATTGTTTTCAGTTTTCGTTTTCATAAAATCTTGCTGTCTGCCGATTCCTTATCTTTCATGGAGTGGCTTATTCCGTTCGATGCTTCCTTCTCTTTCTCCGGAGACTTATTCGAACAGAGATTGGTATACTGGCAACTGCTTTAAGAACAGATATCTGCGCTGCTCATAGTCCATTTTGCAGCAATAGTGTTCCAGTCCGTTGCTCACCATGAGATAGTCCACATGCAGCAAGAGGTTGTAGGCGCTGATTTGGTCGAATACTTTCTGCGTAATCTTGATGTGCGGTGCCTTGTATTCCACAATCACCTGCGGTTTCATCTGTCGCGTGTAGACCACGGTGTCAGCCCGCAGAGTCTTCTCACCGATTTGCAGATGCACCTCGTTGGCCATCAGCCCGGCAGGATAGCCAAGTTGGTCAATGAGATAATGCACGAAATGCTGGCGCACCCATTCCTCGGGCGTCAAGGCAACATATCTTCGGCGCAGCACATCGAAAACACGCGGGTGCCCGGCTGTGCCCTGCAATTTTATATCGAACGAAGGAAGGTTTAATGGAATCATTTTATTAACTTTGCATCAATGCTTCTTCACGCATCGCAAAGATACGAAAAGAAACAGAACATAACGAAGAAAAACCACGAAATATGCCTGAAAAGAAACCAGTAGTTACCTACGATGCCATCATGAGCCAGCTCAAGAAAGGAGAGTATGCGCCTGTCTATCTGTTGATGGGTGATGAATCGTATTACATCGACAACATCAGCAATTACATACAGGAGCATGCGCTGAGCCCGGAAGAACAGGCCTTCAATCAGACAGTGGTTTTCGGGGCTGACATTACTGTCGGCAAAATTGCCGACCTTGCCATGTCTTATCCCATGATGGCGCAGCGGAGAGTGGTCATTGTCAAGGAGGCGCAGAACGTGCGGTCTCTCGACAAACTGGATAAATACGTGGAAAAACCACTCGCCACCACCGTCCTCGTAATCTGCTATAAGAACGGAACGGTTGACCGGAGGCAGAAGTGGGTGGGTGCCGTGGGAAGAAACGGCGTCGTTTTTGAAAGCAATAAGCTGCGCGACTGGCAGTTGCCTAATTTTATTCAGAAATGGCTCGTCGGGCACAAGGTTGCCGTAGACCCTAAGAGTGCCTCTATGATTGCAGAACATGTGGGTCCTGACCTCAACCGTCTCACCTCGGAACTTGAGAAGTTGCTTGTGGCACTTCCTGCAGACGACCGTCGCGTGACGCCCGAGCTCGTGGAGCGCAATATCGGCGTGAGCAAGGACTACAACTGGTTTGAGCTTCGCGATGCCTTGGCCAACAAGAATGTCTTTAAGGCAAATCAGATTATGAAATATTTTACCGACAATCAGCGTCGGGACGGATTCTATACACTTCTGCCGTCGCTCTTCAGTTTCTTTCAGAATCTGATGATAGCCTATTATGCTCCCAATCGCAATGATCCGGTTGCACTTGCCGAAGAGCTGGGACTTCGTTCAAGATATGGCACGCAAAGTTATCTCACGGCCATGAGAAACTACACTGCCATGAAGACGCTGCAAATTCTCGACAAGATAGGGGAGACCGATGCGAAGGTCAAGGGCTTTAACAATCCGAACACCTCTATAAGCGACCTCATGCAGGAGCTCGTTTTTTTCATTCTTCACTAACTTTTTCCCCTCGGGTCCCCTCGGTTTTTGTCTTCATAAGAGGGGATTTTTTATGAAAACTCCCTTGATTTTTCTCCTCAGCAAGCACTTTTCAAAAGTGCTTTTTTTATGCTTAAGTCTTTGAGAGTTTTGGGTTTAGCTTCAAAAAAGTGTCGCTCAGAACGGCAACTCACGGCGCCACCCGACCACTTGTGCGCTGAGTGCCCGTTCCCGCGTGCAAAACGGGGAAAAAGAGGCGGGGAATTCAGTTTTAACAACAATTTTGGTTTACATTATCGTATATTCGATATTTCAAAGTAAACAAAAGTAAAGGGTTTTACAATTCAATAATTCGAATAATTAAATTAAAAATCGAATTTAAAAGAGCGTAATTCACATTTATCATTCAACATCTCGAAATATACATTTCAAAATGTATTTTTATGCAAGCGCCGTTTTAATTATAAATGTGCTGAAAATCAGAGTAATACATATTTATTCCAAAGAATTCGTCGTTTAAAATCAGCCGTTTCGACAACGTAAATCGAAAAACAGGTCTTTTTACAGACTTATATGCTTATTTATCTTATTAATAACCAATTATTTATTTTATTTTATTCTATTGGAGATTTGTCACGATTAATCCCGCTGAATTCACATTTACAAATGCAAATGATATAAACGGCTGATTTGCGTTTACAAATACGAATATTCAATAATTCAAATATTAAATTCTAAAAGATAAATAATCGCGAAAATAGTTGGCAAATTCGAATTTATACTTTAACTTTGCAAATGAGATAAAAATGGCCCTTCAACCCCTCTGAAGAGCGTTAGACAGAAAAAAACATGGAAATAAAAGACCGCATCAAGCAGCTCATGGAGAGTCTGCATACCACTCAGAAAGTCTTCGCTCAGACCACTGGAATTTCCGAGGCTTCACTGAGCGGAGTTTTCAATGGACGAACAAAACCGAGCATCAATATGATAGAAGCAATCCACGGCCGCTTCCCTGACGTGTCGGTGGAATGGCTGATGTTTGGCACCGGCGAAATGAAGGCAGGTCAACAAGCTTCTTCTTCCGACGATGCACAGGATTCTACGATGGCCGGTGGTGTTCTGGGAGATGTTTCAACGGACGGAACCTCGGACAACATGGGGACAGATGGTTCACCCACCCTCTTCAGCGGCTTTGGAGGAAATGTCCAGTCGCGCAATACTGCTGCCGTTCAGTCTGCTCCTGCAACCAGGCAGCCTGTCATAAAGTATGTGGAGAAGGCGCCGCGGAAAATCACGGAAATCCGTATTTTCTACGACGATCAGACTTGGGAGACCTTCGTTCCCAAGGAATAATCACATAAAACGGCATCTGAACGCTTCTGAACGGCTTCAGATGCCGTTTCTTGTAAAAGGGCTTAAGAGAGGCTTAAAGAGCGTTAGAAAGAAAATAAGAGGGGCTTAAAGAGCGTTAGAAAGAAAATAAGAGGGGCTTAAAGAGCGTTAGAAAGAAAATAAGAGGGGCTGGAAGGGCTGTTTCAATGTATTCTGTACTCTTCCTTGGTGTAGCTCATCGTCCCGTCAGCGTAGAAATAGTGGTCCTTCGCCATCCAGTGCTGTTGATCGGCTGGAGCCTGAGGGTTCAGACAGCGGGTGGCTTTCTTTATAATGATGTATTTTGGCTTTTTGATGATGGAGAATCCCGAACCGATGCGCTTGTAAGAGAGATTAAACGTGTCGTAACGCCATAGTTCCTGTCCGTTCATGAAATAGGATTCCGACAGGACGCCCTTGTCCACGGTGAGAAAGATGTATTTGCTGTCGGGGCTGATCCAGGTGGAAATGATTTTTGAATAACTGTTGTCGGAGAATGTCACCTCGTTTTTCTTGTCTGTGAGCACGTCGTATCGGAAGAGCCTGCTGCCATAGGTGAAATAGAGACAATGGCGCTGGTCATCGGTATATTTTGCCACGACGTGAGCTTCTTTGCTTATTACTTTAGCAAAGGCTTTTACCCTGTTGGCCACCGGCGTCTGAGCCGAGCAAGTGTTTTGTGTTGATGTCAATGTGAATAACAGGGAAATCAGAAAGAAAAGAAATGTCCGTGGCATGAATCAATAGAGACTTGCTTTTATTAAGTTTATATTGAAAGGGACACCGCAGAGTTCTTTCGTTCTGCAGTGTCCCTCGTGAGTGTAAAATGTTTTCTTGTCGTTGGCCTGTCTGTGGCCTTTTAAAACTGTCCTCAGCCCTTGCAGTTCGGGCTTCACGTCTTTAATAGGCGAAGAGAGGATAGTTCTTCATGGTGGCGTTCACCTTCTCGCGCACTCTTGCGATGACCTGGTCGTTTTCGGGGTCTTTCAGCACCTCGTCGATAAGGTCGGCAATGAGCAGCATCATGTCCTCCTTGGCGCCGCGTGTGGTCATTGCGGCGGTTCCCAGACGGATGCCGCTGGTGAGGAACGGAGAGCGCTCATCGTAGGGCACGGCGTTCTTGTTTACGGTGATGTCTGCGGCAACGAGGGCAGTCTCGGCCACCTTGCCGGAAAGTTCCGGATATTTCTTGCGGAGGTCGAGCAGCATGGAGTGGTTGTCGGTGCCGCCGCTCACAATGTCGAAGCCCTTGTCCATGAGAGCCTGAGCCAGCACGGCTGCGTTCTTCTTCACCTGTGTGGCATACTCTTTCCAGGAGGGCAGCAGGTTCTCGCCGAATCCTACGGCCTTTGCTGCGATGACGTGCTCGAGCGGACCGCCCTGGTTGCCGGGGAACACAGCGGAATTGATGAGCGAAGACATCTTGCGGATGACGCCCTTCTTGGTCTTCTTGCCCCAGGGGTTGTCAAAGTCCTTGCCGATGAGAATCACGCCGCCACGGGGACCGCGCAGAGTCTTGTGCGTGGTGGTGGTCACGATGTGAGCGTATTTCACGGGGTTCTTCAGCAGTCCGGCTGCGATGAGTCCGGCGGGGTGAGCCATGTCAATCATGAGGAGGGCACCCACCTCATCGGCAATCTTGCGCATGCGCTCATAGTCCCATTCACGGCTGTAGGCCGAGCCGCCGCCGATGATGAGCTTCGGCTTGTTCTCCAGTGCCAGCTGCTCCATCTTGTCATAGTCCACGCGGCCTGTCTCACGGTTGAGGGTGTAGCCGATGTGATGGTAGAGCATTCCGGAGGTGTTCACGGCGCTTCCGTGAGAGAGGTGTCCGCCCTGGTCGAGGTCGAGTCCCATGAAGGTGTCACCAGGATTGAGCACGGCGAGCAGCACGGCTTGGTTGGCCTGTGCGCCCGAGTGGGGCTGCACGTTGGCAAACTCAGCTCCGAAGAGCTTCTTGACACGTTCGATGGCGATGTTCTCCACCTGGTCCACAACCTGGCAGCCGCCGTAGTAGCGTTTGCCGGGCAGTCCTTCTGCATACTTGTTGGTGAGATAACTGCCCATGGCTGCCATCACCTCGTCGCTCACAAAGTTCTCAGAGGCAATGAGTTCCATACCTTTCAGCTGACGCTGATGTTCCTTTTCGATAAGGTCGAAAATCTCCTGGTCTTTTCTCATAAGTGTGTTTTATTATTAATTGGGAAAAAGTTTTGAGTTCTGTTCTTCGGGGTGTCGTCCTGTCGGCGGATTACATTTCAAATCGCCGATATCCGGTCAAATCGCCGATATCCAGGTCACGCAGGGGCAAATTTACTAAATTCGTCGTTGCGACGCAAGATATTCATCGTATATTTTCCGTTTTACCGGCTTTAACGGGTTATATGCCCGTCAGACGAGCTTCACGTTGCTTATCTGCTGTTCCTTGTCACAGTAGTGGCATTTCAGAATGCCTCTTTGCTTGTCCACTACGGTGAAGAAAGTTTCCATGGGCTCGTTGTTGGTGATGCACTTGGGATTGTTGCATCTCACGATGCCGTGCAGTTCGTCGGGAGTCTCCACGGTTTTCTTTTCCACCACCTCATAGTCTTTGATGATGTTGAGCACGATTTTAGGCGCCACCACAGAGAGCCGGCTGATTTCTTCGTCGGTGAAATACTTGTCTGTTATTTTGATGATGCCCTTCTTTCCGATTTTCTTCGAGGGCAGGTTATATCCGATGGTCACGGGCTGGTCGAGGTCTTGCAGATGGAGCAGGTTCACCACCTGATAGGTCTTCTCGGCCGGAATATGGTCGATTACAGTGCCGTTCTTGATGGCGGCAACGAGCAATTCTTTTCTACTCATGTTCTGTGTTCTCGTTATAGATTGGTTGTGTTTGTCTTTTTCCGCAGGGCTTTGCCGGTGGTCAGTCTATGATGGTCTTGTCGGCTTTCACGTCGTCGAGCGAGATGCCCAGGCAGTAGCAGAAGATGGCTTCACGGGCGAAGAGTCCGTTCTTTGCCTGCTGTATGTAGTAGGCGTGGGGATTGTCGTCCACGTCGTAGGCTATCTCGTTCACGCGGGGCAGGGGGTGCATGATCTTCATGTTGGGCTTCACGTTCTTGAGCATGGCATTGCGCAGGATGTAGACATTCTTCACGCGCTCATACTCCATGAGGTCGGAGAACCGTTCCTTCTGCACGCGTGTCATGTAGAGGATGTCGGCGTCCTGTATGACCTTATCGTCAAACTCCCGGTGCTCTTCGAACTTGATGTTGTGCTCTCTGCAGTAGAGTTTGTATTCCTCCGGCATTGCCAGTTCTTCGGGTGCTATGAAGTGGAAGGTGGGGTTGAAGTGGCGCATGGCCATGATGAGCGAGTGAACGGTGCGTCCGTATTTCAGGTCGCCCACGAGATAGATGTTAAGGTTCTCAAGCGTGCCCTGTGTCTTGTAGATGGAATAGAGGTCGAGCAGGCACTGTGAGGGGTGCATGTGTGCGCCGTCGCCGGCATTGACGATGGGAACGGGTGCCACCTCGCTGGCATACTGCGCAGCACCCTCGATGTAGTGGCGCATGACGATGACGTCGGCGTAGTTGCTCACCATGAGCAGGGTGTCCTTCAGGGTTTCGCCTTTTGTGGTGCTGGAGGTCTTGGCGTCGGAGAAGCCTATAACGCGCGCTCCCAGTCGGTTGGCGGCAGTTTGGAAACTAAGTTGTGTACGGGTGGAGGGTTCAAAGAAAAGGGTGGCCACGACCTTGCCCTTTAATAGTTCACGGTTAGGGTGTTTTTCAAACTCATGCGCCATTTCGAGGAGATACAAAATTCGCTCCTTCGACAGGTCGGCAATCGTTACGAAATTGTGTCTTTCCATCTTTTATGTGATTGTTGGTTGGAATTCGAGTGCTAAGTTACTCATTATTTTCCATTCTCGATTATGTTTCGGCAATAAAAATTTTGTTTTTATATAGAATTAATCATTCTGATTTTCGCAGGAGGTTGGTTCTGCCGGAAGGACAGTTGACGACGGGGCGTAATTGCGGGGTGCGGTCAGGGAGCCGCTGCTTATTTCTTGGATTGCAGAGGAGGGCAATCATCACCCCGGCGGACGTATTCAAGCCAGCGTATTTTTTTGCCACCGAATTTTCTCGAATTAAACGAATTAGTCGTTGCCTTGCAACAACTTGAGAAATTAGTGTAATTCGTTTAATTTGTTGGCAGAAAAAGAACCATTGGCTGGCTTGCCTCTGTCAAAGTTCTATCGGCAGTTTTGTTTTATGAAGCACTTCGAGCAGGACTGAACGGAAGTTTCAAATTATCTATGCGATTCTTTGGATAGTTTTTTATGTCGTTTTTGCAAGCCTCGGACAGGATTTTTATGTAACTTTGCGATAATAAAAAACGATAGACCATGAACATATTGAGTTGGATGCGCGGGCTGTTTCGTCCCGAGGAGAGCAGCCGCGAGGTGGCACTGGTCCTCTCAGGCGGCGGTGCCCGTGGACTGGCGGAAATAGGAGCCGTTGAGGAACTGGAGCAGCGCGGCTATAAGATTCGTTCGGTGGCGGGCACCTCGATGGGTGCAATGGTGGGCGGATTCTATGCTGCCGGCAAACTGGATGTGATGAAGGAGCGGGTGCTGTCGCTCAACTGGCGCAAGGTGTGGTCGCTGATAGACCTTTCCATCGGTTTGGACCATCTTGCCAGCGGCAACAATCTCTCCCGTTTGCTCGAGGAACTGTTGGGCGATGCAAACATCGAACAGTTGCCGGTGGATTTCTGCTGTGTTGCCTCCGACCTGGTTTCGGGCAAGGAGCGGGTTTTCAGCAGCGGTCCACTGTGCCGTGCCATTTTGGCTTCCATCAGTATTCCAGGTGTTTTCCGGCCCGTATTGGACGGTGAAGGCACTTATGTCGACGGCAGTGTTCACAATATTTTCCCGCTCGACAGGGTGGCGCGTCATCCTCACGATTTGTTGGTGGGTGTCAATGTCAGTGCGCCCGACAAGAATCCCTGCACCGACTACATTCACCACGACGATGTCTCCACGACGCGCTTCCTTGCCTATCTCCGTCAGCATCTGTCCGTCCTTCGCCACGGAATGTCGGAGAACTATGTGAACCTGTTGCTCCGTGTGGCGCGCATCTCCTTGCAGAATATGACGCAGACGGCCCTGCGGCTCAATCCGCCCGACATTTATGTGGAGATACCTATGGACAGCTTCGGGCTGTTCGACTACGGCAAGGCCAACGAAATCATGGCTTTCGGAAAGGAACAGATGGCAAGACAACTGGATTCGTGGGAGGAGAGCCACGGAAAGCGGAAGAGGGAGTGACGTGGCGTTCACCCGCCGTCCTGTCGGCATGAAACGAGAAAAGCCATATCTAAACCCAAAGGATGGAGTTTAGATATGGCTTTCGTTGTTTTAAAGGCTTTGAGCCAAAGCGGCCTCGAGCCTATGCGGTTCAAGCCTGAGAGGTCCGATGGCCCCACGAGTCACTGGAACGAGCGAACAGGCAGCGACTTATGCCTCTGGCTCTTCCTCCTCGGTTTTCTTAGTGCGACGCGTAGTGCGCTTCTTGGTTTTCTTGTCTACGGGCGTGTCTGTCTTCATTCCAGCCAGTTCGGGGTCGATGAGGATTCGTCCGCAATATTCGCACACAATGATTTTCTTGTGCATCTTGATGTCGAGCTGACGCTGTGGCGGAATCTTGTTGAAACATCCTCCGCATGCATCGCGCTGCACGTAGACGATACCCAGTCCGTTGCGTGCACCCTTGCGAATGCGCTTGAAGCTGGCCAGCAGTCGCGGTTCGATGTGGCTTTCCAGTTCCTTGGCCTTTTCCTTGAGCTGTTCCTCCTCGTCGCGCGTCTCCTGCATGATTTCGTCGAGTTCATTGCGCTTGTGGTTCAGGTCGTCCGTCCGTTCGACTATGTTGCTGTTGGTGTGCTCCAGCTCTTTCTGCCGTTCAGCGACCTTGGCTTCTGCTTCTTTGATTTTCTTGTTGCAGAGTTCGATTTCGAGTTGCTGGAACTCTATTTCCTTGGTAAGCGTGTCATACTCGCGGTTGTTTCTCACGTCGTCGAGCTGAGCCTTGTATCTCTCCACGCTGTTCTTGGCGCTTTCTATTTCTTCTCTCTTCTGAGCCATGGCCTGCTGGAATTCGTTGATTTCGTCCTGAATCTTGCCGGCACGTGTGTTCAGTCCTTCGATTTCGTCCTCAAGGTCTTCCACTTCGAGAGGTAACTCACCTCTGAGGGCCCTCTTCTCGTCGATGGCCGACAGGGTGGTCTGCAACTGGTAGAGGTTTTTGAGCTTGGCCTCCACGGAGATTTCTGTAGATTCCTTTTTTACTGTCATAATCGCTATGTTGTTATTTTCGTTTTCTCAAAGATTTCTCAAAGATAAATGATGGGATTGGTGTTGGTCCGGGCGATGTAGCATTCCACTCCGGGGCATTGTCTATGGATGATGTCGCGGAAGATTTCGGAGGTGAACTTTTCGCTCTGGTAGTGCCCGATGACAGCGATTTGTATTTGCTGTTCGTGGCCGAAATACTGGTGATAGTGCATCTCACCGGTGACGAAGGCGTCGGCTCCTGCCTTGATGGCATCGTCGAGAAGGAAGTCGCCGGCTCCGCCGCAGAGGGCCACGCGTTCAATCTTGCGCCGCAGCAGTTGGTTTGCCGTTACGCACTCCACGCCGAAAGTTTGTTTGAGCTTCAAGATGAAGTCGTCGGCTGCGAGAGGCTCGCTGAGAGTTCCTGTCACTCCATCGCCTCCGTTCACCGTGCGCTCCGTTTGGTCGTCGAGTGTGGCGGTGGCCTGTTGCTGATGTCCGAAGAACGAGAGGTCGTGCATGTCGAGCTTTTCCGCCATCTTGTAGTTCACTCCGCCCTCGGCCGCGTCCATGTTGGTGTGCATGGCAACGATGGTCACTTTGTTCATGATTGCCTTCATCACCGTACGCTGCACATAGTTTTCGTCGGAGATGCGACTGAGCTTGTGGAAGATAAGGGGATGATGGGACACGATGAGGTTGCAGCCCTTTTCGATGGCTTCGTCCACGATTTCCTCGGTTACGTCAAGACACAATAAAGCCCCTGAGACATCCGCCTCTGTTAGTCCAATCTGCAAGCCGGCATTATCAAAGTCAGCCTGAAGGGACAGAGGCGCGAATTGTTCAAGGGCGTTCACCACTTTTATTATTTTCACGCTAAACGTAATTTATGTCCTGCAAAGGTAGTGATAATCGTCATTATTACCAAATTGTTTCCGTAAATTTTATGGTGATTTAACATAAAAATTGCGCTGGCGGATTCTATTTTTAGCAGGCAAAAGGGGCGTTTTCCGGAGATTACGCCTTCCGTCCGGAATTCAGCTCGTTCGTTGAAAATGGTGTACGAACCTCTGTCAGAGGATGTTATGAAGAGAGGGAGCGTTACAGTGTTACAGTTGTTACAGTTACAGTTTCTGTTTTTCGAAGGCATCCGAGGGGTAAAATAGAGGTCTATTTATATATATATAATATATATATATTATATATATATAAATAGAATTTTTTTACTTTCAAATCGTAACCACATTTTTTTTGTGTGAAGACATGGAAAAATACTAAACTGTAACTGTAACAACTGTAACGCTTTGTTGATTTCTGCCGAAGATTGTTCCATCCGATTTTGGCGGATACATGGAAAAATACTAAACTGTAACTGTAACAACTGTAACGCTTGTTGATTTCTGCCGAAGATTGTTCCATCCGATTTTTGGCGGATACATGGAAAAATACTAAACTGTAACTGTAACAACTGTAACGCTTTTGTTGATTTCGTCTTTCTGTCCGTGAAGGGTTGTTCC
>JBMNUW010000099.1:0-11907 GCA_050946475.1 Prevotella sp. | reverse complement strand
TCTGAACATTAATTCGCAACATTGTTAAAAAAGACGACTAGTTAGACGTCTCCTGATTCTTAGGCGTTAACCCATTTTGAAAGCATAAAAGAAGCTGACCATATATAGCCAGCTTCTTGAGAGGTACCTAGCGGAGTCGAACCGCTTTGAACGGTTTTGCAGACCGTTACCTAACCGTTCGGACAAGGTACCGTGGTTTATTTAAGCGGTTGCAAAGGTAAGACTAAATTTTTGAACTTCCAAATTTTCACGCATGTTTTTTATGGCTTAACGACAATTTATTGTTCTATGTATCGTCCTCTTTCTAATTAATTGGCACATTTAACCTTTCGTTGAATAGACAATCCGGGCAGGAAACACGACTTTCTCTATAGAACGACTTAGATTTCCAATCCATAATTGAAATAAACTTTTTTATTCTAAAAGTTACTATTATACTAGTATTAGATTCGACAGTCACACAAAACAAAAAAATGTATAACTGAAAGACTCAAGCATTGAGCAGGAATTATAAATAAAAAAAATATCATGGAACGACAGGTAATCCAAATAATATGAAGAGGCAAGAGTTACACAAATATATCAATAAAAAAAGCCGTAACTTAACATTCGATTAAGTCACGGCCCATATATTAATGACAAGAGATTACGTCACTTGAAACTTAGGACGTTTCTCTGACTTACATTTCTACTCCCATTCGATTGTCGAAGGTGGTTTTGAAGATATGTCGTAGCAAACACGATTCACTCCCTTTACTTTTCTTATTATCTCATTGGAGACCTGAGCCATAAAATCATAAGGCAGATGTGCCCAGTCTGCTGTCATGGCATCTTGCGAAGTTACGGCTCGTAATGCTACTGGATGTTCATAGGTACGTTCATCACCCATCACTCCCACGGAGCGTATGGTAGACAGTAACACTGTACCAGCCTGCCAAATGTTGTCGTAGAGCGAAGTTCCGTCTGGCATTTTGTAACGATGCATAGCCTCAATGTAGATATCATCCGCATCTTGTAAAATGCGAACCTTCTCACGAGTGATATCGCCAAGGATACGCACTGCTAAGCCTGGTCCAGGGAAGGGATGACGCTTGATGAGTTCCTCTGGCATTTTCAGCTGATGCCCGACACGGCGTACCTCGTCCTTAAACAACCATTTCAGCGGTTCACACAATTTCAGTTTCATATCCTTGGGCAGTCCTCCAACATTATGGTGACTCTTTATAGTCATGCCCGTGATAGAGAGACTTTCAATTCGATCGGGATAGATAGTCCCCTGAGCAAGCCATTTAGCATCGGTTATCTTACGAGCTTCCGCATTAAACACCTCAACGAAGTCGCGTCCGATAATCTTACGCTTCTGCTCAGGATCGGTAACTCCCTCCAAGTCGGAGAAGAACTTTTCACTGGCATCTACACCCACGACATTGAGTCCCAATCCATTATAAGCTTTCATGACTTTTTGGAACTCATTCTTACGAAGCATGCCGTGATCAACGAAAATACAGGTAAGACGGTCACCAATGGCCCGATGAAGTAAAGTGGCGCATACTGAAGAATCCACGCCGCCGGAGAGTCCTAAAATTACCCGGTCATTGCCCAGCTGACCACGTAGTTCGTTAATAGTGGTATCTATAAAACTAGCAGGGCTCCACTCCTGCTTGCTGCCACAGATATCAACAACGAAATTGCGAAGCAACTGCTTACCCTGCAGCGTATGATAAACTTCTGGATGAAACTGAACTGCCCAAAGTGGATACTTGGAGGAAGCATAGGCGGCAAAGCGCACATCATGGGTAGAGGCAATGACGTGGCAGTCATCAGGAATGGCTGTGATAGTGTCGCCATGACTCATCCATACCTGCGAGTTGTCGGAAAAGCCTTTGAAGAGTGGGTCGTTCTTGTCGAACTTTTCCAGCAATGCCCTTCCATACTCACGACTACCGGTCTGTTCGACCTTACCGCCACGAGAAAAGCTGATGTACTGGGCTCCGTAGCAGATACCTAACACGGGATACTTGCCCAAAAACTGGTCCAAGTCAACCTTAAAGGCTTCCGCATCGTGTACCGAATAAGGAGAGCCGCTCAGGATGACGCCAATAACGGAGGGATCATCCTTGGGAAACTTGTTGTAGGGCAGAATCTCGCAGAAGGTATCGAGCTCTCTCACCCTACGGCCAATCAGCTGAGTGGTCTGCGAGCCGAAGTCGAGAATGATAATCTTCTGTTGCATGTTAAAATATTATTGGTATAGGTTATTACTGTCTTTTTTTCATTCAGTCGTTGTAGTAACAAGAGCATCAGAAATTTCTGAAACCTGACTAGTCTGATTATTGATACTTTGACTGAAAACCGAATTCACATGTTGCAACGAAGCAGCAAAAGCTTCCGCCTCGTGAAGTGTATTGAGCTTACCCACATCCATCAACCGCAAATCGCTTTTCTCGTACCCTCGGATGAACACTTTATCGCACTCCCGAAGATAAAAGTCCATGATGGGAAAGCGGTCGGGATAATTTTCCATAAGAGGAAAAAGCTGTGGCGAAACACTATGAATGCCTGAAAATGCCAGCAAGCGGAGTCTCATTGGAGTGCTTCCTGGATTAGCCAATTCTTTTTTTACCCAGGCAAAGGGTGATTTCACCTCACCCGTCTCAATGTTCGTCCAACCCACCAACCGCATCTGCGGGTTAAAGACAAGATATCGTTTCGTTTTTCGCTGACTAACTAGCAACGTAGCTGCAGCCAATTGGTGAGGTACACCACAGTCTGGGCACATCACCTTCGGGTCAAGCAGATAAAATCGAGACAAGTCCACGTTGCTCAAAATATCCACATTATGAATAAGGATGGGATAGTTGGAAGCAAAGAAATGACGGGCGTGCTTGATGCCTCCTCCTGTCTCCAGAAGCTCAGGACGCTCGTCGCTGACACGGATGTCAACGCCAAAATTATCGTTGACGTTAAGATATTGAATAATCTTATCTGCGAAATGGTATACATTGACCACTATTCGCGAGAAGCCAGCTTCACGCAGATTGAGAATCACACGCTTAAGCAAAGGCTCGCCTCCAACTTCGACGAGTGCCTTGGGCAGAGTGTCTGTGATAGGCTTGAGACGAGTACCCAAGCCAGCTGCAAAAATCATCGCTTGCTTCATACTTGCAAAGTTAGTGCAATTTTACCAATTCAAAAAGTTTTCCCTTCAAAAAATCTTTCATTTTATTATGAAGGAAAAAAAAACATTGTTTTCCTTGGCAATATAGAGAGAATAATGTAAATTTGCAACGTAAGAAAGGAGAATGCTCTCGGGGGGTTGTTTCGATTCGATCGGGATACTCATCAAATTACAATGAAAACAGAGCAAGCTTCTCTTGTCAATGGCGGGCCACACAGGGTATCTCTCGGGGTACTGAGCTGTAAAGCCGGTGGATTACAAAGACGGAGAGCCCTCACAACTTTTTAAGCTGGAGTTTTCATCACATCATCGTTATGACCCCCTTTCTTTTTTGGCTTTATGCGGCTAAATACTTTAAATCAGTTAGAATTCCGATGACAGCAGTAAAATTGCCTTTCGGAAACGATTTAGAAGCCACAAGCCTTCCTCCAAAAACAACGGGAGATAAGCGTAATATGTACGCCTATCTCCCTTTTTTTTGTACGACAAGTCTGTCTGAAGTCAACTTTTCTTCTTTGCTTATTGCAAAGAGAAAAATTCCAATAACTTTCTATTCATCTGTCTTTTCCACTGCTGGCAGCTCTGCTTCTTTTTCTTTAGGACGTACAGCCTCTTCCTTCGTGACATAGCGTTGCCAATAGGCAATAATAAGCGTAGTGAGCGGTAAGGCAACTATCAGACCGATAAACCCTAAAATGGCACCCCATACAGAAAGTGAGAGCAGTAAAATAGCTGGATTCAATCCCATAGCTTTTCCCATAATCTTTGGGGTCACTACCATATCCGTAATTATCTGGACGATAATAAAGACAGCTACAGCCATACCAAAAATAATCCAAAAGTTCTGTCCGGTGTCAGCAGCCTTAAGCATAGCAAGGAAAGCTGTAGGAATCAAGGCAAAAGTATGAAGATAGGGCACTAAATCCATGATACCAATTAAGATGCCCAAACCTATTGCCATCGGAAAATCGATAATCGTAAAGCCAATGCAGAACATAATGCCCAGACAGAGTGCCACAAGGCCCTGCCCACGAATGTAATTGTTAAGTTCGCGCTCCACGTCATTCATCAAGTCTTGCCAGAAAGGCCGGCTCTTCTTCGGGAAGATACGAATCCAATTCTTTGTGAGCACTTCATAGTCCATCAGTATGAAGAACATATATAATAAGGTAATAAGCGAAGCTATCACACTGATCAACACATTGGCGGTCTGTCCAACGAAACTGAATAATTTAGGCATAGCAGTTTTCAGCGCATCAGTGAAATCAGGGCTTTTGAAAAATTTTTCTATCGCCACATGATTATCCACAATCCACTGCGAAATAAGTGCCTGTATATCGTTAGTATGGGTGGTCTCGCGCACCCAATGAACCAGGATTACATAGAGCTTCTGGAACTGTTCTATCATGGGTGGTATAATAAGGTATATCACCAATGCAAAGACGGAAATAACAATAATCAACGTTATAATAACAGCCAAGGCACGTATTTTTACATGCAACTTGTTCTCCACGAACTTCACAACAGGATAAAGCATATAAGCGAAGAACATGGCTACGAAGAAAGGCAGGAGCACACTGCTCAAAGCATTGATGGTATAAAAGACCAGGAGCACCAACAAGATTGTGCCCGTCCAACGAATAAACTTGTCAAAAGTAATTTTCTCTGGCATAATTAAAACTGTATAGTTAATTTGATATACCTGCGGAAGTCAACCTTTCTCCTAAAAGAAACAGCTTAGCATTCCGTTGAAAATCATTCAAAGAGATTCTTGGTATGAGCGTTCCGACGGTCCTCCTCCAATGCTTTCTTGAAACATTCCCGGCAAAGTGGTTCATATTCCAACTTCTCTCCAATCAACACTTGCTGGTCATTGTTAACCAAGCGATGAGAAGCATAGGCCAACGAGCCACACTTCACACAAATTGCATGCACCTTGGTCACCTCGTCAGCAACGGCACAAAGAGCAGGGATAGGCCCAAAAGGCTTGCCGAGATAATCCATGTCCAGCCCTGCGACTATCACACGCACGCCATTATCTGCCAACTTGTTACAAACCTCCACCAAAGAATCGTCGAAGAACTGGGCCTCGTCAATGCCCACAACATCATAACCATAAGAGAGTTTCAGAATTTCACCAGCCTCCTTCACCGGAGTGCTGTGAATGGCATTATGGTCATGACTCACTACATCGTCAACGGAATAGCGAGTGTCAATGATTGGTTTATAAATCTCGACATTCTGCTTGGCGAACTTTGCTCGCTTCAATCGACGAATCAGTTCCTCGGTCTTGCCCGAGAACATGGAGCCGCATACTACCTCAATTCTTCCGGGAAGATGACCCTCCCCATAAAAGTTTTCCATTCTACTTCTCAGATATTCATTTCCAGCACCTTCTCGAGAAGAGGAGCCATGTCATAATATTTATACTCTGCAAGTCTACCACCGAATATAACATCTTTCTCTTCTGCCGCCAGTTCACGATAACGCTGTGCCAAGAGATTATTTGCTTCATCATTCACGGGATAATAAGGCTCCATACCGTCCTGCCACTCAGAAGAATATTCCCGGCTGATGACGGTCTTCGGATTTTCGTACACTGCCGGCCCGAAGCTTTCGAAATGCTTATGCTCAATCACACGTGTATATGGCACATCAGCATCGGTATAATTCACCACAGCATTGCCCTGATAGTTACTCGTGTCGAGGACTTCGGTCTCGAAACGCACGGTACGGAAATTCAATTTGCCAAGTCTGAAATCAAAGTATTCGTCAATTTGTCCTGTATAGACTAATTTGTCGAAGCTTATTTTCTGTCCGTCGACGACCACTTCGTGCAAGATTCTTCCTTCACCATCACGTTGTCTCACATGGAAGAAGTCAACACCGACTATGGTTTCGCTGCCTTCCAAGAGTTTGTCTATAAGCACATTATATCCACCAATGGGAATTCCTTGATAAGCGTCGTTAAAATAATTGTTATCAAACACGAGGCGAACCGGCAGCCTTCGGATAATAAATGCTGGCAGTTCAGTGCACTTACGTCCCCACTGCTTCTCAGTGTATCCCTTAATAAGCGTCTCATAGATGCTCTTTCCTATAAGAAGTTGGGCCTGTTCTTCCAAATTTCTCGGTTCGCTGATATGCTGCGACTCAAGCTTTGCACGCATTTCGGCTTTCTCTTCCTCCAATTTAGCTTCCGCTTCAGCTGGTGTGGTAACACCCCACATCTGGTAAAACGTATTCATATTGAACGGAAGATTAAAGAGCCTGCCTTTATAGTTTGCAACAGGGCTGTTGGTATAGCGATTGAAGTCCACTAACGAGTTGACGAAGTTCCATACCTTCCTGTTGCTGGTATGGAAAATATGAGCACCATACTGATGCACATGAATTCCTTCGATATCCGCACAGTACAAGTTGCCGCCAACTTGAGGACGGCGGTCTATCACGAGGCAGTGCTTGCCGGCCTTATTGGCCTTGTATGCAAAAGCGGAACCAAAAAGACCGGCTCCAACGACAAGATAGTCGTAATGATTCGTCATAATCATAAAGAAAAAGTTTATAACATACTGATAATCAAGTTGCAGTGCGATTTATCAACATTGTTAACTCATACTGTTACCCTCGCCTTTTCCAGGCCTCGTGCACCATTGAGATAAACTTTAGCCTCCATTCGTTTTTTCCCCGCCGGCTGCAACATGTCTATGAAAAGCCATTCGTCCGCACATGCGACTGACAATTTACCATTGCTTACACGAATATCACCAGTACACTCGCCTTCTTTCAAAGGTTCTCCGGAAAGCGTAGCCTTGAAAATCTTCATCACAGATTCCTTTTCGTTGACACGAATTACCGTCCATGCCCCTGGATAAGGACTGAGTCCCCTTATAAAATTACGTACCTTGCAGGCGGGTAAATTCCACTGTATGGCACAAGTATCTTTGAATATTTTCGGGGCAGGATGCAACACGATTTCATCCACATTACAACCTTTCCGTCTGGCCATTTCGTCAAGAACGTCAGCCTGAGAAACAGCTGGTACATCACGCCCATAGCGCAATACCAAGTCAATGGTTTCCATAGCTGCAGATGCACCAAGGTGCATCAGCCCGTCATAGACATATTCCACATCTGCCGTATCGGGAATGGCGAACGACTTTTGCAGAATAATCTTGCCTGTATCAATATCGTGATCGAGAAAGAACGTAGTGACACCCGTCTCGTGCTCTCCGTTGATGACAGCCCAGTTAATGGGTGCTGCTCCACGATATTGTGGAAGCAGCGCGGCATGAACATTGAATGTCCCCATAGGCGGCATGGCCCACACCACTTCTGGCAACATACGAAAAGCCACAACTACCTGAAGATCTGCATTGAAAGACTTCAATTGTTGAAGAAAATCGGGGTCTTTCATCTTCACGGGTTGTAGTACGGGCAATTGATGCTCCAAAGCATAGACCTTGACTGCTGAAGGCTGAAGATGGTCTTGATGCCTACCAACAGGTTTGTCTGGCTGAGTAACTACAGCAACGACATTATATTCGTTTTCTACAAGTGCCTTGAGTGTCTCCACGGCAAACTCAGGCGTACCCATGAAGATTATTCTCAAGTCTCTTTTATCCATACTGTTCAATTTTTATTATTTTTCTAAAAAATCCCGTTCCATAAGTCTGGCCCCAGGACTATACATGTCTTCCCATCTCAATGAGCGAGACCAATCGTATTTCTCAGAATTGCCACCAGTGTTTTTTACGAGGCAGCTGTGTCGACTCTACCGTGCCTTGTCCTTCATTGAGCAAGTCGCGATAGCTGCAGCCTTCATGAATGATACGATATATCTGTCCCCAATCGGGCAGTCCGCCAATGCTGCGATCATCAATGAAAACATCCGCCTTAATCTTCCTGCTAAAGTGGTTGTTGTTTTGATATTCCTCCTCCGGATAATCTCTATTGACTGCCCAGAAGTCCACTCCTCTTTCGTGACACCAGTCAAGCGCTGCCTGTAAATGCTTTCCCTCACGAACACTCCAAAGAATCAATCGATGATGTTCAGCTATAAGCATACGCAGGGTCTCAGTTGCAAAAGGCAATTCCTCTCCAATGTCAGGATAGCGATCGGTTACAATAGTACCGTCAAAGTCAACAGCAATGGTCATTTATTCAATTAATAATCTTCAGTTTCAAATTATTTCCGCTTTACGGAATTGTCATTCTTGTCACTATAATGACTATATGAGTAAGAACCATACGTTCCATAGGAGCCATAACTTCCATACGAGTTAGTTCCCTTGTTGCGATAATGTCCATATTTGCCGTAGCGACCATATTTCCCGTATGTACCGTAACCATAATAGTATCCATACTTATGCTTCGATAAGTCGATGCCATTAACAACGATACATACCTTAGGCAGCTTTTTCTGCTCCGCTAGCGAGTTTACCATCGTAAAATACTCTTTAGGAGTAAAATCGGCCCTACAAACATAGACAGTGGCATCCACCACACGACTAATTTGCAAAGTATCGGTAACAAGTCCCACGGGAGCTGTATCAACAAGAATATAGTCGTAATTAGCACGGATGAGTTCAAAAATCGATTCCAGGCTCTTTCGAGAAACCAATTCTGTAGGGTTCGGAGGCACAGGACCTGACATGAGTAAGTCAAGATTGTTGTTCACTCCCGAAGGAATTATCTGCTGAGAAACATCATTCCAAGTAAATTCATCTTTCACTAGCAAATTGGTAATGCCGTGATGATGATCATTTATCTCGAAAAGTTGAGCCAGCTTCGGGCGTCGTATGTCAAGACCGACAAGCAACACTTTTTTGCCCAGCAAGGCAAACGAAACTGCGAGATTCGATGCATTAAAAGTTTTACCCTCGCCTGAGGTCGACGACGTGAACATGATAACCTTCTCATCGCCCTCAAGCATAAACTGGATGTTTGTTCGCATGGTGCGGAATATTTCCTCCATTGTGTTGTTTTGGTTTTCATGCACCACAATATTGGCCTTTGTCTTTGCCTCTTCACTTGCCACTGCGACATCCGCGACAATGGGTAGCTTGGTAAGTTTCTCAACGTCGTCATGTCCCTCTATCTTATACCGGAAGAAATAGATGAGGAAGAAAATCAAGGTAGGAATACCAAGACCCGCCAATAAGGCACTGCCCATAATCATATTGTTCTTCGGGCTTACTTTACCTGCGATGCTGGGGGTATCGACCAATTTTCCCTTATCAGCTGTTGAAGCAAGCGAAATGGAATTCTCTTCTCGCTTCTGTAGTAACATAAGGTAAAGACCAGATTTCACCTCCTGTTGGCGACCTATCTGATTAAGGACACGTTCCTGTTCTGGCGACTCGCTCACTTCACCTTGATACTTGCCCAACTGTGAAGAAAGAGACCGCCTCTGAATCTCCATATTGCGACGCGACTGCGACATGGCTTTACGAATGGACTTCTCCAAGTCGTCGAGTTGAGCCGTGAGAGGTGTTACCGATGGAGAACTTTCGCTGGCACTCTGAAGCAGCCTGTTGCGCTGAGAAACTATTTGATTATAACTACTAATCAGAGAGGTCGCCGTTTCGTCGGCAACGCCGACATTTGAAGGAATCGACTGATAACGTCCGCTACTGGAATTCATAAAGCTTTCCAGTTCATTGAGCAATGCAATCTGCGTATTGGCTTCAGCAATCTTTTGAGAGTAAGAATCAGCATTACCAAAAGCCGTAGAGGCATTTGTCTTCTGATCTATCATCTTATTACGACGCTTATAGCTCTCCAGAGCACCCTCAGTACTGCCGAGCTCTGCATTAATTTTCTCAAGACGTCCGTTAATAAATTCCTCCGTACGACGTGCCACTTCATTCTTGTCCTCATTGGCCTGACGATTGTAACAAATCGCAAGTTGCTGAAGATAGTCAACTGCCCGCTGCGGTATTTCATCGTTGAGCAGCATCTGTACAATGGTAGTACCTTCTGCGCCAGCCGCCACGCTGAAACTTCCTACATATTTGTTAGCTGCAGCCTTGGGCGACTTGATAACGACTTTCATAACCTCTCCATCTTTCATTGGCGAGAAAGAGTTAGCATAAAAAGAAAGGATTCCGGCACGCGTTCCAATGGTAACTGGCAGTGTTGAGAATGTCTTATCAATAGAATAAGTGCCTCCTTGCTGACCCTTTTCGCTTGGCACAGTATAACTACCCGTGACATGATATTTATCTTTCGACCGAGTCAATTGAAGGTTGATTGGAGCTATCAGCGTTTCAAGATGAGCAGGATCGATGTCAACAGAAACAGGCTGATTTTTGTACATCAGACGATCTGTTACCTTGCCGACAGAATAGTAATCAACGTAAAGCTTTAAGTCACGTACCGTATGCTCAGCTAGAGAATGCGACTTCAATATCTCCATTTCGTTTTCCGTACCCTGAGAGTTACTCATCGTTCCGAAAGTCGTAGAGTACATCATACTACGACTCGAACGTTGGTCGTTGTTTTTGATGAGCAATTTGGCGTTGGCTTGATAGATGGGTGTAGAATACCGCAAGTAAATGGCAGCGATTCCCAAGCTCAGTATTAGGAATAGCACAAACCATTTCCAATTGAGAATTACGGTACGATAGATGACCTCATATCTGAAAAAATGAGATTCTTCTTCCGAATTAGTCGGATTCTCAGCGGTTAGATTCTTATTTTCTTCCATGAATGCTGATTGTTGTTTACTTTATTAAACAAAAACAATAGTAGTTACTTGCTTATAAAAATAGATATCTACTTTAATATACTAACGTTCATCCCCCTCTGCAAGCCTTACAAGATACCTGCCATATTCGTTCTTCATCATAGGCCGGGCTACTTCAAGAAGTTTCTCCTTGCTTATCCATTGCTGATTATAGGCTATTTCCTCAAGGCAGGCGACCTTGAGACCTTGGCGCTTTTCAACAACTTCAATAAAAGTACTGGCCTCGGAGAGACTGTCGTGAGTGCCAGTGTCAAGCCAGGCAAAGCCTCTCTGCAAAGTCTTCACTTTCAGTCTCTTTTGAGAAAGATATTCTTGATTCACCGAAGTTATCTCCAGTTCGCCTCGCGCACTTGGACGTATGCTTTTTGCTATCTTTACAACGCTGTTGGGATAAAAATAAAGTCCTACCACGGCATAATTACTCTTAGGATGTTCTGGCTTCTCCTCTATACTCAAGCAATTGCCATTAGCATCAAACTCGGCTACTCCATAGCGTTCCGGATCGTTGACATAATAACCAAACACAGTGGCATTACCGTTATTTTCCGCCTCTTGAACGCTAGAACGCAACAATCCCGTAAAACCGGAACCATAAAAAATATTATCTCCTAATACAAGGCAGACACTGTCATCACCTATAAATTTTTCTCCGAGAATAAATGCCTGTGCAAGGCCGTCAGGACTGGGTTGCTCGGTATAACTAAAATGAACGCCGAAATCGCTCCCATCACCAAGCAAGCGCTTGAAGCCAGGTAAATCGTATGGTGTAGAGATTATTAGTATGTCCCGTATACCAGCTAACATAAGCACTGATATAGGATAATAAATCATAGGTTTATCAAAAATGGGAATCAACTGCTTGCTGATGCCCTTGGTGATAGGGTACAATCTCGTACCCGAACCGCCTGCCAACACAATTCCTTTCATCGATCTACTGTGTGATTAAAAATTGCTTTATCAGTTACTCTAATATTTTGTT
>JBMNUW010000098.1:0-12036 GCA_050946475.1 Prevotella sp. | reverse complement strand
ACTACTTAAATTCTCATATCCTGAATCTTTTTCTTTTTATTGATGACTTATAGCATATTTGCTAGAAAAATCATACCCTACAGTCTTTGTAAAACTAGTAAGGAACTGTCTTTTGTATTGCCACACTTGACATTTGATAAAAATTGTTCAATATTCACCATACATAAATCTAATTTCGATGTTTACAAAGTAAAGAAAAAAAATGTATCCATGCAAGGAAATATCAATATTGACTAATTGAATGTTTATATAACACAACAAAATAAGAATGCTGCTTTCTATTTTCCTCTTCTAAAATGTTTTCTCCATTAATGAAGAACTATGTCGAAAGACGACTTATTTAACATCAAATTAACCAAGCAAATGTTAATCAATAATTAAGTATTGTTGCATTATAAGAACTTTTATACAGACAATATCAGCATTTTCTTGCATGATAAGATTATTTTTATTTATTTTGTAGGAAAATAAAACTAAACCTCCATGAATACAGAACCGTTTACCCTCGGAAGTTCACTTTAGGACGTCCCGACACGACTGACATGGTGAAGAGTTTGGCCATCGGTGGCAAGCTTAAGGGCAAAATTCGTAGAGTGGAGATGTCGGGCAGTACCGAAAACGTGAAATGGAGACAAGACAAAGACGGGCTTCATATCGTCTGACCTGTTTCTGTGCCTTGTGACGAAACTGTCGCCTTCCGTCTTAGGACAAATAAGAAACTCTGAATTTATTTTTGGTCTAACGGAATTTGAAATGATGGAATCTTTAAACTGATTATCAATTAAATGTAATGAAGAAAAGTCTTCTGAAAGTCTTTATTATTGCCTTCATAACCAACAAAAACTATCACAATGAAAACAATCAATAGTATCTCACTATCATTAGCCCTCTTACTGTGTTCCATCACGGTAACTGCATCAATTCCAGTATCAGATAATGATAGATTCTGGCCCAAACGCGACAACTATCTCACCATTGACCAAATAGGCCCATCCAATATGCCTAAGGAGATAGAGCCGGTTGATGCACCCTTCCCAATGTCTCATTTCCAGTGTCCAAAATGGGGTAACAGGACGTTCAAGGTAAAAATGAAGCCCAAAGGAATGTCAACTCAACGCATACAGCGGGCCATTGACAAAATTAGCAAGGAGGGAGGAGGAACGGTCATCATACCACCTGGAACTTGGCATACAGGCAGAATAGAACTGAAAAGTGGAGTCAACCTGCATTTGGAAGAGGGTGCTGTGCTCTCTTTCAGTGGCAAGATAGCTGACTATCTACCAGCCGTCTTCACCCGTGACGAGGGCGTTGAAGTTTACTCACTCGGAGCATGTATCTACTCAAAGGACCAGCATGACATCGCCCTCACGGGAAAAGGCATCGTCAGAGGCCCGTCTACCGACTGTGAGATATACAAGAACAACTCGGGACTCGAGATAGACAAGCAGATAGGATTATCACTTAAGCAGCGAGTCTTTAATGGTCAGAAAGGTACAAAAGTGTGTCTTCCCAAGACTTTCTCCCCCATAAAATGCAAAAATATCTTTGTCGAGGGAATCACTTTCGAAAACGGACTCTATTGGAACATCGTTCCGCAATATTGCGACCACGTCATCATTCGAGGTATTACTGTGAAGAGCCACGGACATGGACGCACTGATGGCATAGATATCGATTCTAGTCACGATGTTTTGATAGAATATTGTTCACTGGACTGCCAGGATGACTGCTACACGATGAAGTCTGGTCGCGGCGTAGATGGAATGCGAGTAAATATTCCGACGGAGAATGTTGTCATCCGAAAATGCATTGCCCTACGAGGTGCTGGTGGCATAGTATGTGGTTCAGAAACAGCCGGTGGTATTCGTAATGTGTATATGACCGACTGTGTATTCGAAGGAACCGACCAAGCTTTCCGTTTCAAGACACGTCGACCACGTGGTGGTTTTTTGGAAAATATTTATGTCGAACGCATCAAAGCCAACGTGTTGCGCGAAGCTTTATACTGCGACATGTTAGGCTCTAGACGTTGGGCAGGAACACTGGCAGACCGCTATCCAGCGCAAAAACTAACCAAAAAGACTCCTTGGTTCCGTAACATTTCCATTCACGACGTGGAGATAACCAATTGCAACACGCTGATAAATGTTGGTGGACTGCCAGAAATACCCGTAAAGAATCTATTTTTTGGCAATGTAAAGGCACGGTGCAAACGGCTTGGCAGCATACGAGACGTTACAAATTTTTCCATGAAGGACTTAAGGGTTACAACTGGGGATAGCGTGTTGGTCATCGACAATTGCGACTATGCATCATTCTTCGGATGCTCTAATGTTCTTAACGATCAGCCTATTGTAATCTGCAAAAGAGGTGGCGAAAATCGATATCTCAACATCCAAAACTATTCTTTGAAGCCAATACATTACAATAGTATCAAGCCTGGTACAATATGGCTTGACACTGAGGGGAAGCCCATTCAGGCACACGGCTTCCAAGTGACGTATATAAACGGGAAATACTATTGGTATGGAGAAGACAAGACCGCCACGCTCTTTGGCACCAACTGGATGTTCGGAGGTGTGAGATGTTACAGTTCGACCGATTTCTACAACTGGAAGGACGAAGGACGTATCGTTCTCCCGTCTGAAGACCCTGCCTCTCCATTGCATCACAGCCAAAAATTGGAACGTCCACATATATTATACTGTGCCAAGACACGACAATATGTTTGTTGGCTGAAAGCTCAGAGCAATGCAGGTTACTTCGTAATACTACAGTCTGAGGATTTCTTGGGACCATACCATTACGTCCGCAGCATCAAGCCCAATGGCTTTGCGGTGGGCGACTTCGACATGTATACCGATGAGACTACCGGTAAAGCTTACGTATGGTTCGAACGTCCTCACAACGAGATGATATGCTCTGAACTCTCCGACGACTATCTCAATGTAAACGGCAAATATTCGGAACACTTTGTTGGAAAGACCCCACCCTTTGCACGAGAAGCCCCTGCACACTTCACTTTGGATGGCAAGAAGCATTATTTGTTCACGTCAGGTACTACTGGATATATGCCCAACCCTACAGAAGTGGCTGTGTTTGATGACTTCCATGGTGACTATGAGGTATTAGGCAATCCACATATCAATGACAAGTACAACCACTCATTCTGCTCTCAAATAACTAGTGTCATCAAGATTCCCGGCAAGAACCTTTATGTGGCCATGGCTGACCGATGGCGTCCACATGCAACTAACACCGACCTTCCTCGTCAGGAGTGGCTCTCTTTCAAGAAACGATATGTTAACCACAAACCCGAGCCACGTGATTTTGCTGACCCCAAGCCAGCGAACAGATACTATACACTGGTTAATCCCAACCAAGATACGTACAAGTCGACTTATGTCTTTCTACCCATTAAAATGGTCAACGGTATTCCTACTATCGAGTGGCACAATGAGTGGAGGATCGAAGATTTTTAAAAGATGCTAAAGTTTTCAGTAAAGGGTTGCACCATGAGTATGAATCTGATAAAGAAATGAAACTGATTAACTAACTCAGCGTATCAACGTCCTCTCAAAAAGCAACCGACGCCCTGTCATATTTTCCATTTGCCACAGCCATAACTTGGTAAAAGCAAAACTATTGAGGTGAAATACATGGATGTCATCAGCTGGAAATAGTGCAACAACAATACATAAAATTATCATTTCCTTATGATAATGCAAGCACCTCCACCAGGAGCCCGACTCACTTTGACAAAGTGTGTTCTGTCCACCTTGCAGTTATCCACCAAGAATGATTCTCTGTTGGTGAGATAGTCTGCGTCATCTCCGTCTTGAATGATTTGTTTTTATCACTTCCTTCAAATTTTCGTTATGTCATTAGTAAAAACACTTTCCGAAAGTGTTGCCAATAAGCCGAGCAATGTCTTTCAAACCGTAATAGAGCAGGTCGTGAAAATGTTTTATACCGAATACCGAAATCCTAGGGTTCACTACATTTTTGAAGTCTTTCTATATTTGTTTTTCCAAATATCCTTCCACTTCTTCTCCCATGATTTCTTGTCCTTTTTGGCAACAAAGGGTTGGTCTTTTGCAGGATAGATCATGCCATCCTTGCTGAAATCAACTCGTACAAAACCTATCTTCTCACGAAAGTGAGACTGTGGATCATTCCCAAAGAAACTGCTCCACCATTTTCCTTGCTTGTCCTTGAAGAAACCGGTGCCTCCTCCACAGGGGACAGACTCATGCCGATGAGTGTAAGGTCCATAGATATTGTCCGAGATGGCGATGCAAGTGGAATATCTGCCCTCGTATTCATCGGCGGCACCAAGATAATACTTACCATTGCGCTTGAACAAAACAGCACCCTCACCCCCGACATCATTCATGCCACGTTTCTCGCAACGAGCGGCATGATGACTAGGCGTATGGTCTGGATCCTTAAGTACAATCTTATGAAACGGCTCTGCAAAACCACTCAAGTCGTCTTTCAATCGAGCTATCTTCGTCGCACTGGCATAAGTGAAATACACTTTCCCGTCCTCATCCTCAAACAGTGTTGCATCAATGCCGCTGACAATTGGGCCAGGCTTTGTGAACGCATTGACATAAGGTCCCTCGGGCTTCCCTGTTGAACTCTTCAGTATGCCAATGCCATTGGGACACATACTGTAACAAATATAGTAGTTGCCCTTTATAAAATGTATCTCTGGAGCCCAGACTGCACGGGTTGCCCTGCGAGGATGCTTGCGCCATCGCTTCACCCAGTCTTCGGCTTCCTTGTCGATGTCCCATACCAAACCAAGATAATCCCAATTATGCAAATCGGAAGAACGCCAAAGTTCTATACCCTTGGCCCAAGCCCAAATATTGTCTCCAGAGGAACCGGTGAGGTAAAAATTGCCGTCACCTCCTAAAGTCACTACGCCATCACGAAGATGGACCTCCCATGCCGGCAGGATGGGTGGCAGTAAGCCTTCTTCCACAGCTGAGCCAGAAGTCATCTTCTCATCGCCCTTAGCATATTCCGGGCGCATATCAGAGCCGACATATTTCACACCATCGGCCCCACTGCGCCACCCACCGCGACCATCACCCACAACGGGTTTTCCAGGTCCGCTAACACCTTGAAACTGATGGGCCCAAATTATTTCCTCAGGAGGAGCAACATAATTCTCGTCCTGAGCGAAAGAACAGAATGGATTCGAAGCTGCAATTGTTGTCAGAAATGCCACTAAAACACATTGAATGTTTTTTGTCTTCATTTTATCTCTTTAATATTTAGTTGTAATTTCAATTGCATTATATTTCAAAGGTATTGTTCTCAATGAAGATTCAACTGAGAAGAGTGCGGTTACACTTCTTCACATACCGGATTCGAGTGACATTGTCAACCATTGGAGTAATGACTAATCAATCATCCTGCCAGATTGTAATCACCTTATCATAGTTTCTCATTTCAAGTTGCTAATCTGGTTATGCGAATTACAGTTTCACGGTAATCTTTCCTCCACTATAGTTGACGAATTTATCCACCTTTGCTGAGGGCTCTATTCCCGTGCCATGATTACTTCCAACCACTACGACGTTGAACCTGCGATTGACGAGCATACCTGGGAATCGACCCTTTCGGTCATCAATGGTGAGGGTGCGGGTTGCATCGTTCCATTTCATCGGAATAACGGAACAGGCACCCTTTTCATAATTGTTGTTCGTTCCCTCATCTTCATAGAGTTCGAATGCGGCATCCTGACCAGGATAGACTCTCAGTTCCAGCACCGTGTCCTTCTTTTCGGCGACATACTGCTTGGTACTGCCCATGGGGACGATGCTGCCAGCCTTGACGTAAAGGGGAATCTTTGACAACGGAGCATCGGCATTGACCGTCTGTCCGCCTTCAGCCTTGGCACCCGTCCAGAAGTCATACCATCCGCCACCGTTCTTCGGCAGATAGACGTTCCAAGTAGATACATTGGGTATTACCACGGGATTGACAAGAATGGCAGGACCGAACATGAACTCATATTTCTGATCGAGGGCCTTGGCATCGGAAGCAAAATCCATCACCAGCGGACGAATGAGATTGCCATTATGGAATGAGATTTGGGCGACTCCACTATAGATATACGGGAAAAGGCGGTAACGAAGGTCTATGTACCGACGAATCTCGTTCTCAACCGTTTCGCCATATCGCCAAGGCTCCGTGTCGGAACGAAAGCCGTGAATGCGCTGCAAAGAACAGAATGTGACGAACTGGAACCATCGGATAAGGCACTCGTGGTAGCTGGAATCCTTATACTGCTTGGCAGTGGGCCGGAAGAATCCTCCTGCATCCAGCGTCCAGTAAGGCAAGCCCGTGGAGACGAAATTCAGTCCGGCAGGAATCTGGCGCTGCAGGGCATCCCAACCGCTACCGACATCGCCTGACCATGACACGGCACCAGTACGCTGCTGCCCTAAGAAGGCACAGCGAGTGAGGATGAACGGGCGCTTGTCAGGCTGGTCCTTGCGAAGTCCGTCATAAACGGTGCTCGTGACGAAGAGCGGATAGGTCAGACGATATTTATCCCCATCACCAAGGTAGGTCTTAGTCCCGGCAACGGCATCATTCTCGGGCTCCGTGGCATCCTGCCACCAAGCGTCGATACCGAGAGGCAACAGACGCTCGCTCATGTTCTTCCAGTAGAAGGCTCGTGCGGAAGGATTGAAGAAGTCTATCCACTGGGTGCCAGGCAAATAATAACCCTTGGCAGTCAGTTGCTTGCCGACTTCACTTTTGGGAGTAACCTTTGCCCAAACGGAGACCATGAGTTTCATGTTCATGTCGTGAAGACTGTCGGTCATCGTCTTCGGCGCAGGGTACTTTTCCTCATCGAACTGCATAGCGTTCCAGCCATACTTGCCCCAGTATTGCCAGTCTTGGACAATCATGTCAATGGGAATCCCCCTGCGTCTGAACTCGGTGGCATTCTCCAGCAACTCGCTCTGAGTATGATATTTCTCACGACTGTGAACATAGCCGAATGCCCAGTCTGGGAGCATCGGGGCACGACCCGTAAGGGTCCTGTAGCCATCCATCACCTGGTCGGCATTGCCAGCAAAGACTGTGTAGTCGATGCCGTCCGAAGTGGGCGACCGAAAGACCGTCTCATTGGATGATGGACGATAATAAATGGTAGGATGGTCCGTAGAATTGGATGTAACCTTGACTGTATGCTCGCCCTTTCCCAATGTGGTAAACCAACTTGTCGTAGGCGGCAGCCATCGGTTAGAAAACTTTATCACCTGCTTGCCGTCTATCTGTATGTCATACTTTTGCGACATTGAGGCACCGACATCAAATAGAAAGGCATACCTGCCATCCTTTTCCACGGAGAACTTCCCTTCGAAGGTGGCATCTTTCCGTTGCTTCTTCTTTCCGCCTTCCGTAGATGTAACCTCTACCGTTTCTGTTTTTCCAAGATCATCGGTAAGCGACAACTGTACCGACTGGTTCGCGGGGTTGAAATCGGTGAGTCCGTAATTATGCCAGAGAAGTCCGTAGCCCCTGCTGGAGAGAATGAATGGAACGGCAATTTGGGTGTTCACCTGGGTCAACCGGCGTGGCAAATCCTTGATGTTTAAGAATCCATCCTGAAACTGACCAGTTCCATAGAGATGTTCGTCTGCAGGAGAAACGAAAGCCTGCTCGATGGCATACGTTGGTTCGGTCTGTGCCATCGAGGACGTGAGCACCCGACCGTTTGTCTTCTCCGACAATATTTCCTTCCCTTCTGAATCATAAAAACGCAGCGTACCAGTCTTCCGATTTGCCTTCACGGAGATATTGGGCAGTTTAAGAATTATATCTGTACGACTCTCTGTTACATCAAACTTCGGAGCGTCGACTTTTTGGACATAGATGAACTCATGGCTCGTCATATTTCCATCTTTTGAGAAAAGTACCCTTACGGAGTTGTCCGTCATGGGCATCAGTTTCAATATGCCTTCCTTCGTTTGGAGTTTCAATCCGTTATCCATCTTGGTCATACCCGTTATTTGCTGACCCATCATAGTAGAGGTTGCCATGAGAGAGACGACGATGAGGAACTCAAATTTTTTTTTGATGTTCATAATCTGTCTTTCGGTTGAATGTGAATATTTTTTATTTGTCTGTGGCAAATGGAGCCAAGGGTAGTCCATTCATATTATATACATTTCCATTAGGATAATCGGCCCAGTCGTATCTCACTATCTTGGGTTCGGGTACCAACAGAGAGAAAAGTTCGATAGTACGGGCATTCAACTGACGACCCTGAGCCTGTACGAAATGTCCATCCTTTCCTGCAATAATAAATCCTGTAACTGCAACGCTCGTCGGTCGGATGTCTTGATTAAAAGATAAGAGTACATGCCCCTTTTCCATCTTGATGTTTTCAAGCTTGGGCGACTGCCATTCGACTTGCTTTCCATATTCTCTCCCTAAGGCAATGAGGGCCAGCCGATGAGCGACATCCTGCTTGTCACGCGGATGGATGTCGACAGGATTGCCTAGGTCTATGGCTGTGGCCATTTCCGTATTCGGCAAGCTTAAGGCTTTAGCCTGTGCATGGCGAAGCTCGGCTCTCATGGATTCCGGCTGACAGAAAGAAGGATGACCATAGCCCGCAAGCTGTACAAAATAGAATGGCATATCGGGCTTTTGCCAAAGTTCACGCCAGTCTCTGATAACACATTTGAACATTTTCTCATAAGGCTTTGGCCATGTGACATTGTCCTCTCCCTGATACCAAAGGACTCCCTTAACAGGGAAATGAGCGAGTGGATGAATCATCGCATTGTAGAGAACAGTAGGGAATGAATACTGATCTGGAGAAATAGGTATTGGATAGATGTCGGAAAAATCAGCTATCACCTCATAATCCCAATCGTCGGCAAGGGAGATTGAATCAGAGCCATAAACAGCCCGCATTATATCTCCACCATTAAATCCTCCCCGACTGCCATAGCAGGTTATAATGCATTCTATCTCAGAAACTCCTTCCTTCACCATTTCTCCCGGTACAGTGTACACGCGACGAATCTCGCCTCTTGATTCCGAGCCTATTATAACTCCATTGAACGAAGTCACATCCTTGGATTTGAACTTGCCAAGATGAAGAGTTACGTTCTTACCCTCCATTGCCTTCGTTACATTAATCTTCTTGGTAACACGGACAATGCCACTAAAAGTGGAAGGAAGTACCGTCTTCTGCCAGGTAATGCCGGTGGGCATCTTGCCATGAGGAGCATTTTCTATGGGATGATTCATCTTGTCATCAGCTTTTTTCGACCATTTAGCGAAGAGCTTTCGATAGTCTGACATAATCTTGTTATAATCAGAGGCATAGAGCTCAAGATCGCGTGACTCCCATTCATATCCTGGAACACTCCTAATGCTTTTCAGACTGGCCCAAGCTTCGACTTTGGTCCCACCTCTCGTCACATCCATAATTCCTATTGGAACGCGAAGCGAATCGGAAAGTTCGCAGGCATAGAAATAAGCAATAGCTGAGATATGAGCTACCGATGAAGAATTACATTCAACCCATCCTTCATTGCTCACTGCACAGTCGTTCAAAGGAACGAATGACTTCTGCTGTGGTATCTTGAGCAGCCTTATTTCAGGATGCTGGGCCGTGGCAACAACTTTCTCCCAATCCATAGCTGAAAGACGGTCTCCCTTCACCTGCAATTCCATATTGGACTGGCCCGAGCACAGCCATACCTCACCAGAAAGAATATTTCCGAGAACAACCCTATCCTTGCCAGCTTCCACTGTCATATAGAACGGGCCACCTGCCTCAGGAGTAGCTACGTCAACAGAAAACTTTCCGCTGGCATCCGAAATGGCGGTAAAAACCTTGTTTGTCCAACTAGGCTTTACACTTACTGTCACATTAGGAGTTGCCGAGCCATCTAATCTGAGTATGGCATTTCGCTGAAGAACCATGTTGTCAGTAATAAATGATGGTAACTTAATCTCCGCACAGCTCGGAATGGAAATTAAGAATGACAACACCATCAACATAATATAAGTGAATTTCTGTAATTTCAACATTTCATATCGTATTAAAGTTATATTTTCAAGACTGAGATGTCTTCGTCTTGGATTTATTGTTTGTCTTCATTCCTTCAAGTGACTATTGGCCATCTATATCCTGCGAAAGCATGTCAATTTATTGATTCTCACTAAGATGACGAATGTTAACCAATTGAATGACTTTCGAGCTTCAACTGCGAGACGATACAGCTCAATAGAAAAGAGTGCTAGTATCTATGGCTCTGGCATCTCAGCCACGATAGTGTACTGACCGGAACCAAGCTCTTTCTGATAAACTCCGTCCCGCCACTTCTCCATTTTCAACTTACGACCGTTACAAACGACACGGCGCAAATTGTTGCCGTGCAAACGCAGTATGGCAGTAGCGTTGGCAGGGATGACTACGTGATAAGTAACCTTACTTCCCTCACGTTTCCAGCCGCTCACTATCTTGCCCTGCTGACTGTCGTATTCAGCCCTTGCCCAGGATATTCCTCCTGTCATATCAGGTTCCGGCGACACGATGAAACGACGGAAAGCCTCAACTGAGTCATCGCGGCAGATTCCAGCAGAATGTTGTATCAACCATGAGGTCACCGACCCGAAGGCATAGTGGTTGAAAGAGTTCATCGAGTTGTTACCGCCGAATCCGTCCTGCAGGGTATAGGAATTGAGACGCTCCCACACCGTGGTAGCGCCTTGCTTCACGGGATAGAGCCATGAAGGGAAATTCTCGTTGAGCAACATCTTATAAGCGAGGTCGCTCCTGCCCGCCATGGAGAGTGCGTCGGCTATCCATGCCGTCCCGATGAATCCAGTCATCAGCGAGTAGGGAGGATAAACGTGACCATTGTCTCCCTGACGGGAATTCATGACGCAGTCGGACAGGTTACCTGCTACCTTGTCACGGAGACTGTCGGGGAGAATGCCGAAGGTAAGTAGCAACGCATAGGAAGTCTCGGTGTCTATGGACTCGCCACTGGCCTTGGTACGAGACTTCGACTGCTGCCCAAGGCCAGGACCTACGGTCTTGCCAGTGCGACCGTCGATATAATGGCTGACAATGAATTGGGCTCGCTGCCTCCAAAGGTCTGCCCATTGAAGTGACTCGTTGGTCTTGCCCAGTATCTTCGCCACCTTCTCCATTATCTGAAGCTGGTACACACAATAAGCGTCAAAAAGCAGCGTATTGTCATTCTTGTTCACTTCGAAGCCCAGCCAGTCGCCCAGGTCACCCCAACTGTCAGTGCCCTTGAAGTAGCCTTCCGACTTATCTATGTAGTTGTTCAGCATGCAGTCAGCATAGCGCTTCATGGCAGGATAATGTTCCCCCAGGGCTCGTTTGTCTCCATACTGAATCCAGCTCTGCCACGGCAGCACGATGCCTACGCTGCTCCATAACGGGCCTCCGAATCCTCCGCCAATAGGTGCAATGGACGTAAAGGCTCCGTCGGGAAGTTGGGTATCGCGCAGAGCACGCAGATGTTTACGGAAGAATGGAGCCCCCTGAATAAGGTAACTCATCGTAGGCGAGAACACGCTCAAGTCACCACTCCATCCCATCCGCTCGTTCCGCTGCGGACAGTCGGTCGGAACAGAGAACACATTGGCGAGCGTGGACCAGCAGGTATTGTGAAACAGTTGATTTACCGGCTCGGAACTACACTCATATTTGGTTGCAAACGGAGTCGCGGAAGTCAGTACCACGCCCTGGACCTGGTCAACAGCCACGGGAGAGTCTACGCCGGTAATCTCCACATAGCGGTAGCCATGATAGGTGCCGCGGGGCGCGAACACTTCGTCGCCGCCCTTCGCCACGTATTCATCCTGTTCCATTGCCGAGCGCTGGTTCTCCATCATCACCATTCCCGCCTGTCCTTTATATTCCGGCAGGTCGGGATAGACCATCTCCGCATATCTCATCTTTACCCGGGTCCCTGGCCGGAGACCGCGGAATGAGATACGAGG
>JBMNUW010000097.1:0-12042 GCA_050946475.1 Prevotella sp. | reverse complement strand
GCTCAGACTCAGTCATTAAACATCTCGACAATTTGCTTTACCACAGGTTTGGGCTTGCAATTGCGGTCGAAGAGCAGGGGATAGTTGGTGCGCCCCTTAATTGGCCAGTCGTTGAGCCAGCTGTTGCCATCGGTGACACCCCATAACGTGACACGGGTGATATGGTCGGCATATTTGCGGTAGAGACGGAAGAAATCAAGATACCGGTTGTCGAACTGTTGTCTCACCTCCTTAGGTAGTTTCTTGGGGTAGGGGTTGTATTTCTGTTGCAACTGGAAGTTCTGCGCGATGTCGGCTCCTGAGAAGTCTTCGGGATTGGGCAGGACGTTAACGTCCAATTCGGTAATCATCACGTTCACGCCCTCGTTGATAAACGCCTTCATTGATTTCTCATACTCATCCAAGGAAGGATAGTCCAGTCCGTTATGGCTCTGCATCCCCACAGCGTCGATTCTGCAACCTGCCGCCTTTAGTTCTCTGATTAGTTTCACGACAGTCTGTCTCTTTCCAGGCTTGCTCATGGAGAAGTCATTATAATATAGCTCCGCGTCGGGGTCGGCCTCGTGGGCGAACTGGAAGGCCAGGCGGATATATTCGGGTCCGATGGCACGCAGCCAGGGTGACTTTCGCAGACTGCCGTCGTCCTCTATGGCCTCGTTGACGACATCCCATCCCCGTACCTTGCCCTTGAAGTGCCCCACGACGGTGTGGATGTAGTCTCGCATACGCTGAATCATCAGTTCACGGTTGGGTAGTTGTCCGTACTTGTCCTGGAACATCCAAGGAGCCGTCTGACTGTGCCATACCAGTACGTGACCGGTAGCGGTGAGGTTGTGGTCTGCGGCGAACTGGACGAACTTGTCGGCATCGCTCCACTGAAACTTTCCTTCTTCCGGCTCAATTTCCTCCGGTTTCATGCAGTTTTCCGCCACAACCGCATTGAACTGCCTGGTCGCGAGGAGCGCCTCTTGGGAGTCCTGTCCGTTCACCTGTCGGGTATTGAGGGCTGTGCCGATGAGAAAATGCTTTCCCACCGTCTCTCTCAGGGTCTGTGAGAGAGCGGTGCATGAAAACAGGGCTAGTGCGGACAGCGTTATGATAATTCTTTTCATATTTGTTCTTTGTTTGGTTCTATGTCAGGGTTTCAGTGCTCTTTATGGGCGCAGGATACAATGTTTCTTTTATAGGTTGAGGGTCGGCACATTTCTGTTCCCCGAGAACGGGGGAACCGAAGGGGGTGCCGGCAGCCCTGCAAAGGGTATGAATGTCGCTTGCGGAGGGTCAAATCAGTCCTCTCCGTGTTGTCTCTTGGTAATCTCCATGTTGATACGGTCCACGACTTCGTCGCTGAGCTCATATTTCGAGATAATCCACATTGCCAGTACCAAAAGGGCTGCAGGAATGACACATACGAGCCAGAGGATACCTTGTTCGGCGGTAGCGCTCTGGACGGCAAGCTTTGCGTCGAAATGAGTCATGGCGAGAACCATTCCGGGGACTACGCCACCGAGAGCCATGCCGGCCTTGAAGAAGATACCTGTCAGTGCGTTGACAATGCCCGAAATGCGACGCCCTGTGGTGTATTCACCATAGGAGATAACTTCCGGGACAAGTGCCCACATGTAGCCTGTGGCGACGATGACACCGGTAGACTTGATGAACTGAGCTATATATACTATCCACAGCTGGGAACGCAGTGCGGGCACCATGGAGACAATGTAAAGTATGGCCATTCCGAAGATGGCGATGGAGAGGAAGATATAGAACATGCCTTTCTTGCCCACAGCCCGTTTGATAGCCGGTACGAGAGGCATGAAGATAAAGGCAGGCAGAGATCCCAGACCCATGAAGATGGAAAGTTCACTGGCTGTGGCCCGCAGATTGTAGGTCATATAATAGGAACCGGCAGCGTTGCCGACAGACATCATGGCAAAGGCTGTGATGAAGAAGAAAGCCAGTACGCGGAGTGGACGGTTACGAACGAACTCTTTCCAAAGGTCGCTCACTTTCACGTTGGCGGTCTCTTTCTTGTCCATCACCACACGTTCACGACACTGGGAGAAACAGAAAATGAGCAACACCAGTCCCACGATGGCGTAGATGGACATGGTGACAAACCATGCACGTGCCGACTGCGGCTGATTGATGATGGCCTGTCCTGCGGAGTCCTTCGGAGCGAAGAAAGCAACAACAAGCGGTATGCCCGATGCTACGGCCAGTCCGCCGACATTGGCTAAGAACATACGTACGGAGGTCAGAACGGTGATTTCGTTGGTGTCACGGGTGAGCGAAGAGTTGAGTGCTCCATAAGGTACGTTGATGAGGGTGTAGCACATCGACATACCGACATACGTGACATAAGCATAGAGCAGTGAGCCGGAGAAGCCGTTCCAAAAGCAGAGAATGGCGAAAGCCGTAAGAGGAATGCCGCCTAAGACAAGATATGTGCGGTATTTTCCCCATCGTGGATTGTGTTTGTCTACATAGGTTCCTACCAACGGGTCCCAAAGTACATCGACGAGGCGAACCACAAGGAACATCGTAGCGGCTTCGCCGGCGTTAAGTCCGAAGATATTGGTGTAAAAGAAAAGGAGGTACATGCAGATGGTCTGGTAGATGAGGTTTTGTGCCAAATCGCCAGATCCGAATCCTATTCGCTGCAGCCAGGAGAGATGATAGAATCCATTTGTTTCGTTTTGTGGTTTTCTTTGTTCCATGACAATTTTTACATCGTATTGGTTTTCAGTAACAGTCTGTTGGTGTTTCAGAAGATTTTTGTCCCAACAGCTCTGCAAAGGTAGTGAATTGAGCGGGTAAGGTCTTTTTCTTACGTTGCGTAGACGTTTCTTCATGTTTCATTCGACATTTTTCTGTTTGTTTCATTTGTCATTCGTTATTATAAAATGTATCTTTGCAAGCATAAAGCCTATTTCCCGGCAGAAGTTCGGATAGCAGTATGGACCGATATCTTTGCATTAGGATAGGAGGCCCTGGCTGCCTTGAGACAAATCTTTTCCAATGATAATGAAACACTATAAATCTACGGTATTCTTCATTTTCACGTTTCTCTCTTGTCTGCTTATCTTTGCCGACACGGGACGTTTGTATAATGCGGATAAGCTGTCGAGCTCTCTCATCAATTGCATTGTGCAAGATCGTTACGGCTATGTATGGGTGGGAACGGAATATGGTATGAGCCGCTTTGACGGTTACAGATACATTCATTATCTTTATCAAGAGAACGACACCTCATCGTTGCCTGACAATATTGTCAGCAGTTTTCTCATTGACAAGCAAGGCCGCTTTTGGGTGGGAACCTCTCATGGACTGGCGCGTTATGATTACACCTCAGGTAATTTCCATCGCTATTCTTTTCCTGACGGACGCCGGCCCCGAATCTATACGCTGATTGAGAATCGTCGGGGTGACATTCTTATCGGGACGGCCGGCTACGGTCTCTACTCTGTGCGGGCAGGTCATGACCGCATCACGCGTGAACAGGCCTATTGTCCGAAAGAATCCAACCTCTTTTATACTCATCTTTACGAGGACAACAGGGGCAATCTTTGGCAGAGCAGCCATCTGAGCGCCTTTGCGGTATTCGAACATCATGGACGGAAGGTGGTGCGTCGCATGTTGCAGTCGCCTTGTGGAGCACCTGTGGCATTCTTCCAGCAGCGGCGCAATACCTTGACCATCGTCTGCATGTTCGGCATTCTGAACTATGATTATCAGACTCGCCAACTTGCAGATGCCGGCTATGATTTCGGTTCACTCAATGGAAACGTCACTATTAACTGCGCCACCATTGATCATTTGGGGAACTTGTATCTGGGAACCTCGGAGGCCGGAGTGCTTGTTGCAAAGGCCGGAGGGAGGAAGGTCGCTGTTTATGAGAGTCAGAATGAGGACCGCTTCAGTCTTTCCACCTCCTGGGTGAACAGTATCATGGAGGACAAAGATCAGAATTTATGGGTGGGCTGTTACAAGAAGGGGCTGTATCTCATCAACAACCAGCGTGAGCCTTTTGCGTTTTGGAGTTTCCCTGCTCAAAATTATACCATCGGCAATTGTGTTTCTTCTCTGGCTCCGGGACTTGACGGCGGAGTGCTGTGTACGGTGCAGAACAATGGCGTGTATCTCTTTAACAGCCAGGGAAAGATAGTGTCACATCCTGAATCTCCAGCCGGTACCACGCTGATTTACAGAGACAAGCAAGGACATTATTGGGTGGGAACCGGTAACGGGCTTTACAGCTATGACCCTGTGACAGGAGCAAGCCGCCAGCGTTTGAAGTTTGCTTCGGCTGGTATTTATTGTATCACGGATGACGGAGCAGGAAAACTTTACCTTTCCGTTTACAGTAAAGGACTCTACATCTATGACAGTAAATCGGGAGAAGTAAGGGTATTACAGCAAAAAGACAGGAATTCGCATGGCAACCTCTGCAATGACTGGATTCGTTCCTTGATGTTCGACCATACTGGTCTGTTGTGGATAGGGACAGCTAATGGCGCTTGTGTCTTGGACCCGAAAACTTTGTCATTTGATTCCTTCGGGTGGAAAATGATTTTGATGGATCGTCAGGCCAATGCTATTTGTGAGGACCGCGACGGTAATATCGTGTTTGGAACCGACCAGGGACTTTGTCGGTATAATGTACATAGAGGAAAGGTGGAGACTTTGCCTCATGCCGGAGAATTGTCTAATTTACCGATTAATTCCATTGTCCGTGACCGACACGATAATTTATGGCTGAGTACATCTCGCGGTATTTGGCACCTTCAGCAATCAGGGAGTCACTTGCAATCGTATGTCAGAGGCAATGGCTTGAACGGCTGGGAGTATATTTTTAATTCCAGTCTCAAGACCGCCGACGGTCGCATCGCTTTTGGCACCCCGGACGGTGTTACGATATTCTATCCGGACGACGTCACGAACAATGCTCCGGAAGTAGGTCCCGCTTATCTCACAGCCTTCGTAATGGACGGCAAGCGTGTAGATAGCAGGTTACGGGAATTTGACATACCTTACAAACAGAATAATGTTTCTTTGGAATTCTCGTTGCTCGACTATAAAAATCCAGAAGGAGTCTCCTACCAATACCGTATTGACGGAGGCCGGTGGTCGTCTACGACGGAAGGTGACAATGTCATTTCGTTCAATCAGATGAAGCCCGGCAACTATCGGCTCGAAGTACGGGCTGTGGTCAACGGCGGATTCTCAAAACAAGCCACTACCATCAAGTTGCATGTTCATGCACCTTTCTATGCAACCGGGTGGGCTTTTTGTCTTTATTTTATTCTCTTTTGTCTGGTCGCCGTCGTTATCATCTGGTTATATGTTCGCCATCGTCGAGCAGAAATAGAAGAACGCAACATGCAGTTCCTTATCAATGCTACGCATGACATTCGGTCGCCCTTGACGCTTATCATGGCTCCTCTTGCCAAGCTCAAGCAACGGCTCCATGACGAAGAAAATCGCAAAGACATTGACACCATCGACCGTAATGCGCAACGTCTGATGCTCTTGGTAAATCAGATTCTTGACGAGCGCAAAATAGACAAGAATCAGATGAGGTTGCACTGCCGTCACACCGACATGGTGGAGTTCGTAAGTGATATAATGATGCTTCATAGAATGTATGCCGAAGAGCGTGGCATAGACTTGCATCTGTTTGTAGATGGAAAGGATGTCAGCACCGTAGCAGAGTCGCGCAAAGTGTGGGTATGGATAGACCGTGCTCTATTTGACAAAGTCATTTCCAATTTGCTTTCCAATGCCTTAAAGTTCACTTTTGAAGGTGGAGAGATAGATATTTTCATCACTTCTAACGAAAGAAATATGGAACTCAGAGTGGTTGACAGTGGCATTGGCTTGCAGACCAAGCATACGGAGCGACTCTTTGACAGGTTTTATCAAGAAGATACGATGGAGGCAGGAACAGGCATCGGCCTCAATCTCTGCCGAAACATCGTCAAACTTCATGGGGGAACTATCAAGGCTTATAACAGGGCCGATGGTAAGAGAGGCGCTTGTTTTGAGGTGTCATTGCCGATGGGGAACAGTCATCTCAAACCGGAGGAAATTGTCGAAGATGATGCTGAACCAGAAGTGCAATCCAAAGGAAAATCCGGAGGGGGTAACAGAAATATACGAGTGCTATTGGTGGACGATGACTTTGAGATAGCCCGGTATATAAAGACAGAACTCGACAAATGGTATAAATTTGATTATGCCCCCAATGGCAAGGATGCCTTAAAGAAGCTCTTTGCACAGCATTACGATCTTGTCGTTTCCGATGTTATGATGCCCGAGCTGGATGGAATCGGACTCTTGAGACAGGTCAAGGGAAATCAGAACCTGTGTGACATACCTATTATTCTGCTTACGTCTAAGAGTGAGATTGAAAGTAGATTGGAAGGATTGAAATTTGGTGCAGACGCTTATATTGCTAAACCTTTCAATATGCATGAACTCCATGTTACCATTGATAATCTCGTGGATAATACGAGAAGGCTTCGCGGAAAATTCTCCGGACAGCAACAACAGGAAGATAAGGTAGTAAATGTAGAGGTGAAAGGCAACAATGACCATCTGATGGAACGTGTCATGAAGAGTGTCAATGAGAACCTCGGCAATCCGGACTACAATGTAGAGAAGCTCACCGAGGAGGTAGGTATCAGCCGAGCCCAACTTCATAGAAAGATGAAGGAAATAACGGGCTTTTCCACAGGTGATTTCATTCGTAATATGAGACTCGAGCAGGCAGCGAGACTTATTTCCGAAGGAGAGATTAATATCACGCAGGTTGCTTTTGCAGTAGGATTCAACAATCAGGCTCATTTTTCCACGGTGTTCAAAAAACATTTCGGCATGTCGCCTAGTGATTATGCTAAAGAACACGGGACAAAGAAAGAAGAATGACAGGCAAAATAAACAAAAAAGCGGAAAAACTTTTATTTTTCAAAAGTAATAGATTTATGAATAGAACAGTATTCCTACTTCTACTCGTCTTGTTACCAATATGTGGCAAGGCTGATAACGGGTCCGGTCTTTGGCTTCCCAAGTTACAGGCTAAGGTAAAGGTCCAGGTCTCGGGTAAGGTGCGGAGCTCCGTGGGTGAATCTGCCCGACGGGAGCTTCAAACTTACTGGAAATCGGGGCGTCGTGTTCATTTTGTCTATGACTCCACTTTACCAAAGGAGGGATTTCGTATCACGCTGAAGACACGGAAGAGCAATCAATACGAAGCGGAAATTGCAGCAGCTGACGACAGTGGATTGCTATATGGTGCCTTCAGTCTGCTCCGTTGGCAGGATACAGGGTCTATAGGCCTGGACTCTTCAAATAATTCATTGGTCAGGTCCGGACGAGAGTCAAGTTCTGCCCCGGCGACTGTTCAAAGTTGGAGTGACGCTCCGTTGGTGTCATTAAGACTGATGAACCATTGGGACAATATCGACGGAAGCATCGAGCGGGGCTATGCAGGACGTAGTATATTCTGGCACTCTTCTCTTCCAAGAGATAAATGGCGTGAGCATATTCGTCAGTATGCCCGCGCATGTGCCTCAATAGGAATCAATGGCGCAGTGCTGAACAATGTCAATGCATCTCCTAAGATACTTTCTCCTGAATATCTTGATACATTGAAGATTATCGCCGACATACTGCGTCCTTATGGTATGCGTACTTATCTTTCTGTGAATTTCGGTAGTCCTAAGGCTCTGGGTAGTCTCGATACTGCTGACCCTTTGGATTCGAGGGTTAAAGTCTGGTGGAAAGACAAGGCACGATATATATATAATAAGGTGCCTGATTTTGGAGGATTTCTTGTCAAGGCTAATTCGGAAGGCCAGCCCGGACCTTTCGATTATGGACGTACTCATGCCGACGGAGCCAACATGTTGGCGGAGGCTGTGGCACCTTATGGCGGAATAGTGATGTGGCGGAGCTTCGTCTATGGCTCTAAGCATAAGGGAGAGGACAGGGTGAAGCAGGCAGTAAGTGAATTTGCCGACCTTGACGGTAAGTTTGCGGACAATGTGATTCTGCAGTCGAAAAATGGTCCTTTGGATTTTCAGCCACGTGAGCCATACGCTCCTATCTTCGATTGCATGCACAAGACACGGCAAATGGCAGAATTGCAGGTAACTCAGGAATATACGGGACAGAGTAAGCATCTGGTTTATCTGGCACCGATGTGGAAAGAATTTTTCTCCTTTGTCCGTCCTGACAGTATCTTACCGGCTGCTGTCAGCCCCAATGGTGAATCAGCACAATTGCTCAAAGGCATTGCAGGAGTGAGTAATGTAGGAGATGAAGACAACTGGTGTGGTCATGATTTTTCACAAGCCAATTGGTATGCCTTTGGCAGACTGGCCTGGAATTACCGTCTTTCCAGCACGCAGATTGCCCGTGAGTGGGTAGTCCAGACTTTTGGGTCAAATTCTGTCGTGGTGGATAGCCTGGTGTCTATGATGGAGACGAGCCGGGAGACCTGTGTGGACTATATGATGCCTTTGGGCTTGCACCACATTTTCAAATTCGACCATCATTACGGTCCGGAACCTGGAGGATTTAAGGCAGATTATCCTTTAGAATGGTGTCCGGTATATTATCATAAGGCAGACAGTCTCGGCGTAGGTTTTGATCGTACCGTGGCAACAGGTTCAGGAGCTACTTCCCAGTACAGGGCTCCCTACGATTCTATTTATGAACGTTTGGAAACATGTCCGGACAAATATCTTCTTTGGTTTCATCATGTACCATGGAATTACAAGATGAGTAATGGAAATACACTTTGGCAGAATATGCAACAGCATTATCGCCAAGGCGTGGATAAAGTTCAAAAGTATATGAGCGTATGGCAATCCCTACATCCATACATTGATGAAGAAAGATGGCAGAGGGTGAGCGCCAGACTGAAGGAACAAATCAGAAGTGCAGAAGAATGGCGCGACACATGTCTCGAATATTTCGGACGTTTTGCCGAGGCCTCTCAAGGGAGAGAGGAACATAAGTGACTTCCATATAATTCAGACAAGAAAAAATTATAAGAAAGAAGAGAAATGAGAAACAGATTACTACTTGTATTGTTGACGCTGCTGCCAATGGGTTTATGGGCCTCTGTTCGATTGCAGCGGCAGGGGAGTGCCACCCAGCTGGTTGTCAATGGAAATCCGATGCTTGTACTGGGAGGTGAGCTGAGTAATTCGGCTGTCACTTCTCCGGCCGATATTGACAGTGTAATGCCGCGTGTCAGAAGGATGGGCCTTAACACTGTGTTCGTGCCAGCCTATTGGAATCTGACGGAGCCGGAGGAGGGCAAGTTTGATTTTTCCCTTGTTGATGAGGTAATCCGTCAGGCACGTGCCAATGACTTGAAAGTAGTATTTCTCTGGTTTGGCGCGTGGAAAAATTCGATGAGCTGTTACGCTCCTATGTGGTTTAAGTGTGACACACGTCGTTTCCCGAGAGCAATGACTGTCGAGGGGAAGCCGATGGAGATAGCTTCTGCCTTCTCTGAAGAGGTGCTCAAGGCAGACTGTCGTGCCTTCACCCGTCTGGTGAAGCATGTGTCAGATATTGATCGCCAGGAGAGCACTGTTATCATGTGGCAGATTGAGAATGAAATCGGTATGCTGGAGTCGGCAAGAGATTATTCTCCATTGGCTGAAAAGGCCTGGCGTGGACAAGTCCCGGACGATGTGAAACGTGCGCTGGGCATTAAACAGGGGCGGGGTACATGGGCACAGTTAGTAGGTACCGACCTCTATGCCGAGGAAAAATTCCAAGCTTATTATTATGCACGTTATGTGGAGGTGCTCAGCAAGGCAGCCAAGGAAATTATGGACATTCCGGTCTATGTCAACGCGGCCATGAACAGCAGAGGCCGAAAGCCGGGCGAATATCCGTCGGCAGGTCCTTTGGCCCATCTGTTGCCTATATGGAAAGCTGCGGCTCCCCATATTGACATTTATGCTCCTGATATTTATGACAAAGACTTCAAGATGTGGGTGGGACGCTATAAGCGTAACGACAATCCCTTCTTTACTCCTGAGACCCGTATGGGCACTTACAGTGGCGTACGTGCGTTTTATTGCTTTGGAGCTGTTGATGCCATGTCGTTCAGTCCCTTTGCCATCGACCAGGCCTCTCCACAGGTAGCTCGTGAAATCACGGAGAGCTATCGAATGTTGTCCGGTCTGTCGCCTCTCATCTTGAGTCATCAGGGCAAGGAAGGTATTTGGGGAGTGCTTTTCAGTAAGGACGACCAAGAGAAAGTGTTGTCCGACGGGAATGTGACACTTACCTGCAGGCATTATTTCACCTTACCGTGGGACCCTCGCGCCACAGATGGAAGTGCATGGCCGGAGGGTGGTGCGCTGATTATCCGTCTGTCGGAAATGGAATATCTCATTGCCGGGAAAGGCGTGGTGGTTACGTTCCAGTCTCCTACTGAATTGCAACAGACAGAAAAAGTGGTCAGAGGCGAGGATGGCTTCGTGGAGAAAGGCACTTCGGAGAATGATGGGGCTGGCACTCTTTCTTCTGTGCGCTCCGTTTCGTCTCGTTTTTCCGGAAAGCGTATTGGTATCGGATTTGTCAATCAGGTGGAAGTCGATGAAAATGGCCGGTTAAAATATCTCCGTCAGGAAAATGGAGACCAAAGTCATCAGGGACGACATGCCAGAATTGGAGTGGACGACTACAAGATATTGCATGTCAAGTTGTATGAGTATTAGTCTTGTGTGCCCTTCTGATTCAACAGGAAAGACGCACATAACCGAATTTTATTAAACATACGTGCCAAAGCCTTTGATGTGGGATAAAAAGAAAGCCTGTACGGACATCCCGTACAGGCTTTCTTTATGATTTATAGTGTCTTGATAATATTTTAGCTGTTATAAAGTTTTGAGGCTTTATAAAGTTTTATGCCCTACAGGGGCAAAAAGCATGATTAATTTTCAGCCTTATCCTCCGGAGCCTTGTCGATGAGGTCCATGAACTGATCGAGCTTCGGTGTGATGATGATTTGTGTGCGGCGGTTGCGCTGCTTACCCAGTTCCGTGTCGTTGCTCACGAGAGGATTGTACTCGCCACGTCCTCCTGCGGTGAGGCGCTTAGGCTCTACACCGAAATGGTCTTGTAGATACTGCACCACAGAGGCGGCACGCAGACAAGAGAGGTCCCAGTTGTTGCGGATGTTACGCATGGAGGGAGCGGAAGTATTGATGGGCACGTTATCTGTATTACCCTCGATGAGTACGTCATAGTCCTTGTAATCCATGATAATCTTAGCAATCTTGGAGAGTGTTTCCTCAGCTCGGTCGTTGATTTCGTAAGAACCACTCTTGTAGAGCATGTTGTCAGCCAGAGAGATATACACCACGCCCTTGAGTACCTGCACGTCAACTTCCTTGAGTTCCTCCTTGGAGAGAGAACGGGTCAGGTTGTTGGTGAGAACCATGTTGAGTGAATCGCTTTTGCTCTTCACCTCCACGAGATGGCGGATGTACTGGTTCGACTCGTTAATCTGGTCAACGAGTTTCGAGATATTAATATTGTTGTCGCTGGTGTTGGCCAGGCTCTTGTCCAGGCTCTTCTGCAGCGAAGAGTAGGCGCTTTTCTGTTCGTTGAGTTGATCTTCGAGTGAAGCCACGCGGGCTTTCGATGCAGCAAGTTCCTCTTTGGCGCTCTGATAATTGGAAGTCAGTTCTCGGTTTTCGTTCTGACAATTCTCCAGTTCTTTCTTGCTGGCGCAACTGGTAGTGAGCAGAGCTGCGGCCATGAGTGCAAGGAATAAAGTTTGTTTCTTCATGTTTCTATGTGTTTATTGGTTTACTTGTTATGGTGTTTCCTTTCAGTGCTTGAAGGTGTTCCCGACCTTTTTTCAGGCAATCATCCAAATGTTTTGTTTCGTCATTTCGCACTTTGGACATAAGCCTTTGTTTATTAAGACGCATAAAAAGCGAAAATGTTGTATTTCTTTGGCATTTTTAACCTAAAATGTCGCTTTTTATTTCCATTTTGTAATAT
>JBMNUW010000096.1:0-12116 GCA_050946475.1 Prevotella sp. | reverse complement strand
TAATTATACGCTGGAGCAACTTGACACATTGCTTAGTCAAAAGCAGTTCTTCCGAGTGTCGCGTAATTTTATCGTGAACATAAAGAGTATCGCCAAAATAACGAAATTCTTTGCTGGAAGAATGAAGTTGCATCTGCAGCCAGAGCCACCGCAAGAGGTCATGGTGAGCCGCAGCCGTAGCCGTGATTTCCTCAGATGGATGGACGAATTAAGATAATAACAAACAGGTATATAAAAATGAACGATAAGAAGACATTGTTGTTGTTTGCCATACTGGTTTGCTTCTCATTGCTGTTGTGCACGTTTACGTTTGCATTCATTGCTCACGCTGATTCAACTACATCTTTTGTGCCAACTTTAAAAGGTCTACTCATCAGCCTCCCGGTGATGGTCATTATAGTCTATGCCGACTGGAAGATGATGACAAAAATGCAGAGACGTTCCCCAAAATGGCATGTCTTACAAAACATTATTGTCGGTACTTTTGTCAGTTCGTTGCTACTCTCACCAATAGTTTTAGCTGTCAATCAAATTGCACGGTTCACTGAGTTGTCTTTTCAAAACGCGCTGGGCTATTTGTTTCCTGCTTGGCTGCTCAATTTCATTCTTTTGCTTTTCATACAGATTTATCTTTACACCAAGCAACAGGCTGAAAACGAACTGAAACTCAGTCGCATGGAGAAAGAGAAAGCCGTGTATCAGTTTGAGGCACTGAAGAATCAACTCAATCCTCATTTCCTCTTCAACAGCTTAAACGTACTCTCATCACTTGCCTACCAAGATGCTGACAAGACCAATCGATTTGCAAAAAAGCTTTCGCAGGTTTATCGTTATTTGCTCACCACACAGAATCTTCTTACGGTAACCGTGGAAGAAGAACTCCGTTTTGTAGATTCATATCTGTATTTAGAGAAGATACGCTTCGGAGAGAGCCTCAAGGTCCAAATCAAAAAAGATGAACGTTATATGCAACGTTCCATTGTTCCAGCCAGCATTCAACTTTTGATAGAGAATGCCTTGAAACATAACATCAACAATGAGCAGCATCCATTAAATATAGTGGTCAACATTACAGACGATGGCATCTCTGTGCGCAACAATGTGCAACTCCTAATGAGTGTAGCCAGAAACGGTATGGGACTGAAAAATCTGCAACAGCAATACGCTTTCCACGGACTGGAAATCCATATCTATTCATCAGAGAAAGAATTTGCCGTATCGTTGCCTTATATATAAGATTTCATCGAGAAAAGAACACAATTGTGTTTTCCTGTCAAGCCAACAGTCATCCGGGTCGGTGGAAAGATTCTTGCTTACCTCATGACACCGGTGCATCCTTGTAGGTTTATTGATTCATCGCTCCTCGCAATCAAGATATAAGTTTGGCGGATTACGTCTTTCTCATTACCTTTTTCTCCGGGAAAAATCCTATCTTTGCAATTGCTATGAACATCAATGAATTCATCTGCCAAATATCAGAAGAACTGGGGTTCCCTCCCACAGAAGACCAGCATCACGCCATGCTGACCTTCGGCAGATTCCTTGCAGACCGCAACACTAATACGGTGATGGTGATGCGTGGTTCGGCAGGAACGGGAAAGACATCGCTCGCTGGCGCTATGGTGCGCACCATGAAGCGGTTGGGACAGAAGCTCACACTGATGGCTCCTACAGGACGTGCCGCCAAGGTGTTCGCACTCCATAGCGGGCTGCCAGCCTACACTATTCACCGACGCATCTACCGGGAGAAAGCCTATCACGGCCTTGACGGACAGTTCCTTCTGAACAACAATCTCTATCACTCCATGCTCTTCGTTGTCGATGAAGCCTCTATGATAAGCACGTCAGACAACAGCGAAGGCATAAGAAGCAATGCCTTTGGATCGGGAAGCCTACTCGACGACTTAATACAGTATGTATATAGCGGTCAGAACTGCCGGCTGCTGCTCATCGGTGACAGCGCCCAGTTGCCACCTGTGGGAGAAGAAGAAGCACCCGCCCTCTCAACTGAAATACTGAGAGGTTACGGACTTAAAGTTTATGAGACAAACTTAGACATGGTAGTTCGACAAAACGGAGGAAGCGGCATTCTCTGGAACGCAACAGCCCTGCGACGTCTTATCACACACGATGAGGCCACAAAACTCCCGATAATCCGATTCAAAGGATTCGCAGACATCATACGGGTACCAGGTGATGAACTAATAGAATCGCTCGCTTCAAGTTATAGTTTGGAAGGCAAAGATGAGACGATAGTTATCACCCGCTCGAACAAGCGAGCAAACATCTACAACCAAGGTATCCGCAACACCGTTCTTGACAGAGAAGAAGCTCTCTGCGGAGGTGACCGACTGATGGTAGTGCGCAACAACTACTACTGGACCGATAAGGAGCAACGGGAACACCCCAAAGAAGCCTTGCCACTTAGTTTTCTTGCCAACGGTGACACCGCCGAAGTTCTACGAGTACGCAATATTCGAGAGTTTTACGGATTCCATTTTGCCGATGTCTGGTTGCGATTTCCTGATTACGACAACTATGAAATGCAACTGACTGTCATCATGGATTCGCTCTCTACCGAAGCTCCAGCCCTGACACATGAACAAAATGAACGACTTTTTGGAAAAGTAATGGAGGACTATGCAGACCTGCACACGAAACCGGAAAGGCTGAAGGCATTGCGTCAGGACATCTACTTCAACGCCTTACAGGTGAAGTTTGCCTATGCCGTCACTTGCCACAAGGCACAAGGTGGCCAGTGGCGCCATGTCTATCTAGACCAAGGCTATATGACTGACGACATGCTCACACCCGACTATATTCACTGGCTCTACACGGCTTTCACTCGAGCAACGAGCAAGCTATTTCTCGTGAACTGGCCCAAAAATCAGTGTGACACAACTGACGAAGATGAATAATTTATTCAAGAAAAATGTTCAAGGAAACTTCAAATGGGGAACGACAGTTGACCTGTTCAATAAAAAAGAGCCATAACTAAACTCCTTCATAAGAGTTGGTTATGGCTCTTTATTGTTTAAAGATGATAATATGCAACTTGTCAAAGAATTTATTTTATAGATACACTCTTGATACTTCTATCCTGTTGTCATTTGTTTCTTCAATGAAATAGCGTTAAACCATTAATGACAGCGACTTGTGTTCCATTGTTATCAGAAAAGGACATAAGGAAAAGCGTGTTATCTTAATTCTTGCTATTTCATATACACGAAATTAAACCCGAAATACTGATGGTCGGGAATATTCTCAACACCCGGAAGACGGAGTGACTGTAACTTGTCGATGATACGACGACGCTCCGCAGGAAGCATCACCGCCTGATATGGATCTGAGAAAACAAGCTGTGCTACGAGAACACGACCATGCTTCGTAATGGCTAAATAAATACGCAGTGACTGTTTGTCCTCCATGAGCTTGTCTTTCTGGTCATCAGACAATTCCTCATTTACTGTACTAAGAACTAATTTACTCCACCGCGACTCATATTCGGTAAGATTGATGTCAAATTCTTCCTGAGAGAGTTTGGTAAGTTTTCCGGATTGAATGGAGTCGTTCATCAGCTGATACCTCTCTGGAAGATAATAAGTATGCAGTGTTCTGCCGGTGACTTTGGAAAGAGACTCCTCATCATAGACACCTTCCAACAACTTAGCACGAAGTGTGTCGTCAGTTGTTGGCACTTTTTCATAGGCGCTGATGGTCTGCTGCAGTTTTTTCTCTCTTTCCTGCTCATGCACCTTCATGGCATCCTGCTTCACCTTGTTTCGTTCACTCTCCAACCGTTTAGCTTCGAGCGTACGGTTATAGGCTGCTACTATAGGATCTTCATTACCTTTTTGATCCATTTGTTTAAAGGCTTCTGTGGTCTTGCGCAGTTGTTTCATGTCGTGGCGTTTCCGTCTGTCGAGGATTTTACCCAAGTCAAAAGAGAAAATGCCAGAAGGAGCCTCAGCGGCGCCCTCACTTGCCGCACCCTTAGACCATCTTTCGATGGCTGCGTCGAGCCGTCGCTGTCTGTCATCTCCCCACACAGTAACCTCTCCCACTCTGTGAGAATTGGGCAACAGATAAGTGGTGTCCTTGACATCCTTGAAAGCGAGCTTCTCCGTCAGATAATTAGCCTTGTAAACCACAAGGGTATCGAACTTCTCAGGAATATAACATACACCACGGTAGTTGGTGGTGTCACGGTGGCCTGTATTGGTAATAACCTTAACATCGCGAACAGGTACTCGCGTTTCCATATCAGCAACAACTAACTTACGCAATACCGGCAAAGAGTCGGTTTGCGCACCAGCCTTGATTGCAGTCAAGGAAAGGACTAAAAAGAGAAGAAAATTTTTCATTGGTTGCAAAGATAGACAAAGCTCGGCTATCAGTCAATTCTGCTTGGTTAAATAAAACTAACCATCTGTTAGAAAATGTAGTGTAAATGCGACAGATTATCTCTCAGCTTTCACAATAAGCTGATCGAAATCATCGCAGAGCGCCTGCATGGAGGGATAGAGCGCATCGGCTCCTTCACACTGGAGAGCCTCGTCGGGTAACGGGCCCGTATTTACGGCTACAGTAAAAATACCAGCAGCAACTCCAGCACGCACACCAAGAGGTGCATTCTCCACAACAACTGCTTCATCGGGAAGCAGATTGCCAGCCCTACGCAATCCCGCGAGATAAGGGTCGGGAGACGGCTTACCATGTTTCACATCGTATGCTGTAGTGATATGCTCTGGCATGAGAAAGTCGCCGAAATCATTAAGCAAGCGGTGAATAAGGGGGCGTTGACCGCTACCCGTCACCACATTTACCGTCATGCCTCTTTCGCTGATTTTTTTCATAAGCTCCTTCACTCCAGGAAAAATGGGAGCTTCAGGCATCTCGTGGAAGTACTTCGTCTTCAAATCGTACATCCGCTGAGCTTCTTCCGGTGTAATATCCTTGTGTTGCTGCATACGGACGAAATGGCGGATTGTATCCACGCCACGCGCACCTTCAGTAGCATAAGCATCTGCAGCCGTCATGTGAATACCAAAATGTGCCATGGATTTCTGCCAAGCCACTGCATGATTAGGCATAGAATTATAAAGTACGCCGTCCATATCAAAAAGAAAGGCCTTGAGTTTATTATTCATCCTTCAACGAATATATCATCTTCTATTATATTTGACAGATATCAGCTTACGATTATCCTATAACAAATATCCGCCTGTAGATTTTCATCAACAAAATATTTTGTCTCAAAATCCAATATCAGCTATCAAGTGAAAGGGCACAAAGCACACCTGTATACAGGATGAACTTTGTGCCCATTATCATTATTGAGACGTCGTCACTAGCTTGTCCTTTGGATTTTTACTTCTCCTCGGCGAGCCGTGCCTGGATAGCTTTGCTCTCTGCCTCATAGCCAGGCTTGTTGAGCAGGGCAAACATATTCTTCTTATAAGCTTCCACACCAGGCTGGTTGAAAGGATTAACACCTTCCAGCAAACCACTGATGCCACAAGCCTTCTCGAAGAAATAAATCAGCTGACCGATATAGTATTCGTTCAACTCAGGAACGCTGATGCGGATGTTGGGCACACCGCCGTCAACATGTGCCAAACGGGTTCCCAGTTCAGCCATCTTGTTCACCTCGTCCACGCGCTTGCCGGCGAGGAAGTTCAGACCGTCGAGGTTCTCATCGTCATGGGGGAAGTCAAGCTCATGGCAGGGCTTCTCCACGCTGAGCACTGTCTCGAAGATGGAGCGCTCGCCGTCCTGAATCCACTGACCCATGGAATGCAGATCGGTAGTGAAGTCGCAGGCTGCGGGGAAAATACCTTTGTGGTCCTTGCCCTCGCTCTCGCCGTAGAGCTGTTTCCACCACTCAGCGAAGTAGTGCAGCTTGGGCTGGAAGTTGGCGATAATCTCAATCTTCTTGCCTCCCTGCTGATAGAGGGCCTGACGTACAGCAGCATACTGAGCTGCAGGGTTCTCAGCGAAGGGCACATTCTTGTCACAGGCTTTCTCCATATCCTGTGCGCCTTCCACGAGCTTCTTGATATCGAAGCCAGCGCAGGCGATGGGCAGCAAGCCTACCGGAGTGAGCACAGAGAAACGACCGCCGACATTGTCGGGGATAACGAAGCTCTTGTAGCCTTCCTTATCGGCGCATACGCGGGCTGCACCCTTCTTGGCATCGGTGATGGCCACGATGACCTCCTTAGCCTCTGCCTTGCCGCGCTGAGCCTCGCACTGCTTCTTGAGCAGACGGAAAGTCAGAGCAGTCTCTGTGGTGGTACCACTCTTAGATATATTGATGACTCCGAACTTCTTGTTCTTTAGATATTGAGTCAGCTCGGCGAGATAGTCCTCACCGATGTTGTTACCGGCAAAGAGGATGTTGGGCTGCTTCTTGTCATCGTTTACGAGCCACTGGAAAGCGTTGCTAAGAGCCTCAATCACGGCACGGGCACCGAGATAGCTGCCGCCGATACCGGCCACAACAACCACCTCGCACTTGGAGCGCAATTTGTCGGCAGTGGCCTGAATGTCTGCAAGAAACTCAGGAGTGATGCTGGAAGGCAGGTGAAGCCATCCCAGGAAATCGTTGCCTGCGCACGTACCGTTCTCTAAAGCCGTCTGTGCCTCATTGGCCTTGGGCTCAAAGGCCTCCACAGCACCGGCGCTGAGGAACTGTGCGGCCTTCTTGATGTCTAAACTAATGTTCTTCATCTTTTGTTATCTAAATGAATCGGTTAATAACTTAATTTCTATTTGAGGTTCAATACCTTCATATAATATATTGTACACGGCATCGAGGATAGGCATATTGACATACAGTCTGCTATTGATTTCCTTCATGCACTTGGTGCCGTAGTAACCCTCGGCTACCATTTCCATTTCCATCTGAGCTGCCTTCACAGAATAACCCTTGCCGATCATTGCTCCGAAGGTACGATTACGAGAGAAATTGGAATAGCCTGTCACGAGCAGGTCACCGAGATATACACTGTCATAGACCGACCGTTCCACAGGGTTAATGACCTTAAGGAAACGGTCCATCTCTTGTACAGCATTTGACATGAGCACAGCCTGGAAGTTGTCGCCGTATTTCAGTCCGTGACAAATACCTGCGGCAATGGCATAGACATTTTTCAGTACCGAAGCATATTCGATGCCGATGACGTCAGTGGATGTCTTGGTCTTGATGTATTCAGAAGAGAGCAACTTGCAGAAAGCGCGAGCCTTATCCTCGTCGGTACATCCCACCGTGAGATAGCTCAGTCGCTCCAGCGCCACCTCCTCTGCGTGCGAAGGACCACCAATACAGGCTATCTGGTCCTCAGGCACATCGTAGGCCTTGCGGAAATACTCGGAGATGACCACGTTCTCATCTGGCACAATACCTTTGATGGCAGTAACGATGAACTTATCGCGCAACGAAGTTCTGAGTTTCTTCAGATGGTTCTTCAGATAGGGCGACGGTGTCACAAAGAGCAACGTGTCGTAGGTCCTCGCTATTCTGTTGATATCACTCGAAAAGTTTATCTCGCTCACATCGAAATGAGCGGACGTGAGATATGCCGGGTTGTGTCCCAATCGTTTAAACTCCTCAATACGGTCATCGCGACGCATATACCAACCGATATGATGAGTATGACCCACCACTATCTTGGCCAAAGCCGTAGCCCAGGAGCCTCCGCCGATTACTGCAACACTTGAATTTAATGCATAATTCATAATACACAATTAATTAGAAATGCACTGCTACTCCTGTGGCAGATAAGTGCACTCTGCAACTGAAATTAGCTTTTCGGCACACATTTCGCGCATGGGCTGACAGTCCGCTCTATATTGAATATTGGAATGCTGTTAACGCCAAGCGCTTCATACTTCATTATTCATAATCAGATATGTTCTACTAACAAAGACTGAAACATCCAGTTTCATAGTATAAGCAAAAACACATCTAATTATGAATTATGAATTGTGAATTACGAATTAGCTCTGTCGATCCACTGCTGGAATGTCTCCAGAGAAGGACGCTCATAGTCGAGCTTATACTTCTTGACAATTTCAATGAGTTTCTGCTGCAAGCCCTGTGCCTTCTGGTCCTTGATGTCGGAAATGAGATTAAATCCTGCCTTGCGAAGCACATAGACCCAGTCCTCAGGCACGCCGAGGGCAGCCCACTCTTTCACAGACGACTGCGGCATCTTTGCCTCAGGCTTCATCTGCGGGAAGAGTATCACTTCCTGTATGTTCTCCTTGCCTGTCATAAGCATCACCAGACGGTCGATACCGATACCGATACCACTGGTGGGAGGCATACCGTACTGCAGGGCGCGCAGAAAGTCGTGGTCGATAATCATGGCCTCGTCATCGCCTCTGTCAGCCAACTTCATCTGGTCAATGAAGCGCTGTTCCTGATCGATGGGGTCATTGAGCTCGGAGTAAGCATTGGCAAGCTCCTTACCGTTCACCATCAACTCGAAGCGCTCGGTCAGTCCTGCCTTAGAGCGGTGCATCTTCGTCAGCGGCGACATCTCCACAGGATAGTCGGTGATGAAGGTAGGCTGCACGAAGGTACCCTCGCAGAACTCACCGAAAATCTCATCGATAAGCTTGCCCTTGCCGAAGCTCTCGTCAATGCCTTCCATCTTCAGTTCGTCTACGGCAATATGACGGATTTCCTCCTCACTCTTGTCGTTGAGGTCGAAACCTGTCTTCTCTTTGATGGCATCGAGAATGGGTAGACGACGGTAGGGAGCCTTAAAGCTGACCACATTGTCGCCAATCTTCACTTCAGGCTTACCGTTCACTGCAATACATATTTCTTCAAGCATCTTCTCGGTGAAGCCCATCATCCAGTTGTAGTCCTTATAGGGCACATAGAGTTCCATGCAGGTGAACTCCGGATTATGGAAGCGGTCCATTCCTTCGTTGCGGAAGTTCTTGCCAATCTCGTATACACCCTCGAATCCACCTACAATCAGCCGCTTCAGATACAGCTCGGTAGCGATGCGCATATACATGTCTATGTTCAGCGCATTAAAGTGAGTGATGAATGGGCGTGCGGCAGCTCCGCCGGGAATACTCTGCAATGTGGGAGTCTCCACCTCAGTATAGCCGGCCTCGTCGAAAATCTTACGCATAGTGCGCAGAACAGTGGCGCGCTTCAGGAAGGTATCCTTCACGCCGTCGTTCACAATCAGGTCGACATAACGCTGGCGGTAGCGCTGCTCCGGGTCGTCGAACTTGTCGTAAGCCACTCCGTCCTTGTATTTCACGATGGGCAGGGGCTTAAGACTCTTGCTCAAAAGTGTCAGACTCTTGGCGTGGATGGAGGTCTCGCCGGTCTGTGTCTTGAACACAAAACCGCTCACTCCCACAATGTCGCCGATGTCAAGCAACTTCTTGAACACCTTATTATACAGGTCTTTGTTCTCGTCGGGGCAGAGGTCGTCACGGGTTACATACACCTGTATTCTTCCCTTGCTGTCCTGCAGTTCCATAAAACTGGCCTTGCCCATGATGCGCTTGCTCATGATGCGGCCGGCTACGGTCACGTCACGCTTCTCCCCTGCGGTTTCAAAGCGTTCCACGATGTCTGTAGAATAATCTGTAACTGGGAATTCGGCTGCTGGGTAAGGGTCAATGCCCATATTGCGCAACTCTTGCAGGCTTTGGCGGCGACCAATCTCCTGCTCGCTTAACTCTAAAATATTCATGTTATTCCTTATACGTATAATTCTTCTTCGTGCAAAGTTACGAAATTATTGCCAAACCCTCCTTTATTTCTTCTTTTTTTTCATGATAGGATTTCATGTTGCATGCAAATTTGCATAAGGATTCCCTGTGCCCCATTATAAGTAATCGTCCTACAATCGACAATTTCATCGCAGGGACACATCTTTCAAATGCATCTATTAAGTTCCCAATCCCCCATTCTTCCATCTGGATTTCCCCTAGAAGCCATAAAGTCAAACAAAAAATCGAATAAAAAATTCCATAGCCATAAGCGAATACCCTTTTGGTAAGGTAACATACAACTTATGAAATAATCCAGCATTTTTCCCACAAAATTCACATCAAATCATAAGTCCAAAAGGATGAAAATTGTGAAAACTGCCGCAAAAATTGTCCTTTTTGGAAGATATAACGTTTGATTAACAATAAAAAAGATTGAAATAAACTAACGTTACGTACAAAATTCTTAAATTTGAGGCTAAAAAGAATATAAACTGACTATTATGAAGACATCAAGGCAGAACACCACTCTCCGGCCGCAGCAAAGGGAAAGGCAACATCCCGGATGCAAGACGGGGCCGGATGCTTCCCAAGTTCCGTACAGAAGCGAGGACTTTCCCGCAGACTATAAAGATGCCGACTTGACCTTCCTCGACAACGTAAAGATTCTAATGGCCTCCAATCCTGTGAAGACTGACGTCAATGTCATTGCCCTCTGCACCGAAGGCACCATCAAGGCCAAACTAAATGAAATACCATTTGAGGCGCACCGCAACTGCATTTTCATCTGTCCACAAGGCTCATCATTATCCGATGTAGAAGTCTCGACAGATTTCGAGTATCGTTCCTTGGGCATTTCCAGCAGTCTGCTGCAAGAGTTACTTCACAACAGCCGTGACATTTGGAATCAAGCCGTCTATCTGAAGAAAATCATTGTCGTAGAAATCGAGGATAAATTCGCTAAAATCGAGTATAAACTCTACGAGGTGCTAAGAGCTTGTCTCGACATAAGAAAAGACTCACAAGACTCCTCTTTTTTCCCGGAAGTAATAAAAGGCCTGGTTCATGTCACTCTCATCGGGCTCTGCGATGAGCTGAGGCGAAAACTCTCTGACACAACCAGAGGCTCCCTCCACGAATCGTGGCTCTTCAGCAAGTTCCTAGACCTACTGCAACACAGGGAAAATAAACATCAGCCTGTTGAGTATTACGCATCAAAATTATGTGTCTCATCGAAATACCTCACCACCGTCTGCAAACACTATTCTGGTAAAAGCGCAGGCCAATGGATTGCTGAGTACACCATAAGCGACATCACTTACTATCTGCATGATACTCGATTGAGCATCAAGGAAGTGGCTAACAAAGTAGGATTCTCCAACGCCAGCTTCTTTGGCAAATACGTTAAAGAACGACTGGGATGCTCGCCAATGGAATATCGTAAGAAGATGGGACCCGAGCATCACGACACAGCCGACTCTGAAAGCTAATCCACAGAAAACTAACCAGCGTTGATGACTTAATTATTGACTGACTGATAGCAAGATATTCACTTTTGATAAAGAAATCGCCTTCAAATTGAGCAAAAAGATTTCAATCTAAAGAAATATTGAGGGAATATAAATAAAAAAAGAAGATGCCTTCTACGACATCTTCTTTTTTATTTTATAAAATAAAGTGGACCTGGCGGGAGTCGAACCCGCGTCCGAACAAGGAAACCATACGCTTTCTACACGCTTATTCCAGCCTTTGATTTTCGTGCGACGGCAAGACCTGGACCACCAACCGGCGCCTTATCCTCTAAATTTCACTTGATGAACGAGGCTTCACCAAGCTATTTCCGATTTACCTGCACCGCTGAACCCTCAGATTCGGAACAACATCCTTGGAGCGATGTCTCGTCCTGTCACCTTGTGACGGGATTAAGCCAGTAATCTACTGTACTTCGATTAGGCAGCGAGAGCGTAATTGTTTTCGCCAATTAATTTTTGATCACTCAGATTATGGAGCTAGCCATCGAGGCTCCGCGTGCTTACGTACCATCTCATCTTGCCGTCAAATCCAGTCAAGCCCAAATGGTATTGAAATAGAAAAATGGCCAGACATTAATGTCACTTCTGAATCTATAACCTCCAAGCTTGGAGGCGAGATAACAAACTAATTTTTCCCTCTCTATTCGAAAGAGACAAGTATATCGTCAACTTTGAACCGTTCACAGTGATTCAATTATCTGTACCAAATTGAATTTCGGTCCCAAAATTACTAAAAATGTAGTCTCATGCCAAATAATTTAATATTATTAATACTTCGCTCCATCACTAAACATTGAACGATTGAATATATGGGTCATGAATGAATCAATCCAT
>JBMNUW010000095.1:0-12139 GCA_050946475.1 Prevotella sp. | reverse complement strand
GCTAAACAGCATAGTTTGTAACGCTAAACAGCATGATTTGCAGCATAAAAAAGCATGAATGGCGATGTCAAACAACATGAATGACATTGTGCCCCAGGTGAGACACGATTAACTCCCAGGTGGGACAAAATTGAGCCCCAAGTGGGGCATGATTGAGTCCCTGGTGGGGCACGATTGTTTCCCAAGTGGGGCTCAATCTTCTCCCAACCGGGGCAGCATATAATTTAACGTTCCGGAAGTCTTCTTATAGCATCATTCATAATGAAATCCATTATGAAAGTTGATTCGACGAAATATTGTTATTCAATTTTAGCAAGTTTCTAAACCCACGTATTCGTCATATTTACCACCTAAATGCCTAATTAGAAGGCTATTCAAATAATTGATGAATAGCTTCTGCTTCCTGATTATTTTGCTTAATTTTGCGGGATGCCTATTTCCGCGGAAAGAAGGAACTCTTCGAAGGATTGGCACTCGAACAGAGGGAAAAGGAGTGGACGGAATATCCTGTGTTGCACTTCAGCCTTGCCATGGCAAAGTTAGGAACCGTGGAGAATCTGAACAATCAAATAAACATGCAACTGGGGATTGCTGAAAAGGCTTACGGAGTGGAGAACGCAGGCGGAGACATCACCACAAGATTCTACACCTTGGTGACCAACCTCTATGCCAAGACCGGTAAACAAGTAGTAGTGCTTATCGACGAATACGACGCACCGCTGCTCAACGTACTCCACGACCCAGAGCGATTAGAGCCCATGCGCAATGCCCTTCTGTCGTTCTACTCACCCTTGAAGGACCTTGACCCCTATCTGCGCTTCGTATTCATCACGGGCATCAGCAAGTTCTCGCAACTCAGCATCTTCAGTCAGATAAACAATCTCTACAAGATTTCCATGATGCCTGAATACGCGGATATCTGTGGCATGACTCAACAAGAATTGGAAGAGAACTTTAAAGAGGGAATTCAAAAACTGAGCGAGAAGAACAACTGGACCACCGACCAAGTCATCAGCAAACTGAAACGGCGATACGACGGCTATCACTTCGCCAAAAGGGGAGCCGGCGTCTACAATCCTTTCAGTCTGCTCTATGCTATGGACACTGGCGAATTGGACAACTACTGGTTTTCCACCGGTACGCCGAGTTTCTTGGTCAAAATGCTCAAGAAGTTCCACACGGATGTTTCCAAGATTGACGGCAGTCAGGCTGATGCCTCAGAGTTCGACGCGCCTACAGAGAACATGCACAGCATCTTGCCCCTGTTCTATCAAAGCGGCTATATCACCATCAAGGACCACGACCCCATCTTGGACTTCTACACACTGGGGTTCCCTAACCAGGAAGTGAAAGTGGGAATGATTCATTCTCTCATACCCTTCTACTTGTCAACAGACACCAATCTCGCACGAAGCACCATCGCAAAGATGTATATGGCCCTACGTCACGACGACATCGGCGAAGCACTAAGTGTTGCCCGCAGCTTCTTCGCCGGAATACCCTATGAGGAAGGTACGTTGAAGGACGCTCCCACAACGGAAGGTCACTTCACAGCCATGCTCTACCTTATGTTTTCCTTCCTCAACATCTATATATATGCACAGGTGCGCACCGCCAAAGGTCGCATGGATATTCTGCTGAAAACCGATACTACCATCTACGTAATGGAACTGGAAATGGATGGTAGCACAGACGAAGCACTCCGACAAATTGACGACAAGGGCTACACAATCCCTTACGAGCACGACGGACGCCGCATCGTGAAGGTCGGCATCAACTTTAGTTCTGAAGAACGCACCATCACGGACTGGAAAATCAAAGAATAGTTCAGCGCCGCAACAATTTGACCATGATAGCCGCAGCCTCGTCGGGTGCTACCTGACGGCCCAGACGACGGGAAACCTCAGCATAACCTTCGAGCATCTGCCGGCGGCCCGATTCTCCAGGTAACAAACGGAGCAGATGCTGACGGACAGAGTTCACGGAGAAGCGGTCGGCAAAAAGTTCGGGAACTACTTCACGGTCGGCAATGAGATTCACCAGACTGATGTAGTCACACTGAATAATATGATTGAATGCGAAGCGGATAAGACGAGGCAGAGGAGTCTTGTAGCATACCACCTGAGGTACGTTGAAGAGACACGTTTCCAAAGTCGCCGTGCCACTGGTAACGAGAGCTACGGTGGAATGAGAAAGAAGTGCATAGGTTTCATTATCTACCTTGCCCACGGACTGTCCCTGTAAGAAAGGAGCATAATAGTCGGACTCTATCGACGGTGCTCCGGCCAGAACCATCTGATAGGGGCCGTCGGGACCACAGAGAGGGCTCGCGGCTTGAATCATGGTGGGCAGATTATCCTTGATTTCCTGTTTGCGACTGCCAGCCAGCAGAGCAATGATGGGACGGTCGGTGCGAAGTCCCCACCGACGGCAGAACGCCTCATTCGATTCACAGTATTTCTTTCGAAAGCCAAGGACCTCCTCTGCCGTAGGATTGCCCACATAATGAATGGGATAGTGATGCTTTCGCTCATAGAAGTCTACTTCGAAAGGCAGAATGGAAAACATCTCATTAACATAACGGCGTATGGACTTGATGCGCCATTCCTTCCACGCCCAAATCTTCGGCGAGATATAATAATAGACGGGTATCTTCGTATGCTTGCTCACATACTCCGCGATGCCGAGGTTAAAGCCCGGATAGTCAACAAGAATCACCACATCAGGCTGCCATGACACGATGTCGCGCTTGCAGAGCGCCATGTTGCGAAAGATGGTGCGCAGATGGAGCAGCACGGGCACAAAGCCCATGTAGGCCAGTTCCTTGTAGTGCTTCACGCGGGTTCCACCCTGCTGCGTCATCAGGTCGCCTCCGAAGAAGCGAAACTCCGCCGCATCGTCTCTGGTCTTCAGACTCGCCATGAGGCGACTGGCATGAAGGTCGCCGCTGGCCTCGCCGACTATCAGATAATATTTCATCTCGCTGTATCTGTGTTAAAAAAATTGCTGTTGCCAAGGATGGCATACAAACACACGACGCCCGAACAGATTGCTGTCCGAGCGTCGGTTTTAAATCATTATAGCTTCCATTGCTCCACTTCTTTAAGGAAGGAGTAGGCAGTGACATCAATAGTAGTAGGAGTAATGGCGACATAACCATGTCGAAGAGCCCACTGGTCGGTATCCTCGGCTTCCGGCTCATCGTTGAAGAACTCTCCTACCATCCAGTAGTAATCGTATCCCCGCGGATGCGCACATTTCACCACCTCATTGACCCACCGTCCCATGGTCATGCGACAGGCCTTGACGCCCTCGAAGTGCTGACGTGCCGGGAAGTTGACATTCAGACAGATACCGCGTGGCAGTCCGTGGTCAAGCACACGCCTCACGATGTCCGACACATAGGGCCGGAGAGGTTCCAGATTGGCATTTTCGTCGTAATAGCAACTGGAAAAAGCTATCGAAGGAATGTATTTCATGCATCCCTCAAGAGCCACACCCATAGTGCCGGAATAGTGGTTGTTCACAGTGGAATTGTCACCGTGGTTGATGCCTCCTATGATAAGATCGGGCTCGCGTCCTGCGCAGAGCTGGCTCAAGGCGAGCTTTACACAGTCGACAGGTGTGCCGTTGCACGACCACACCTCCACATCGCCCATGTTGTGTCTTTGCTTCAGCGTGAGAGGCTGAGTGGCGGAAAAGGCACACGAGAAGCCTGAACGTGCCCTCTCGGGAGCACAAACCAGCAGATCAGCCATAGGACTGAGTATGTCTACAAGCTTGTGAATACCCGGGGCATGGTAGCCGTCATCATTGGAAATAAGGATGAGCGGTTTTCTGTTTTCCATATCTATCAAGTTTTATTCTTCTGCAAAAGTACGAAAAAACCTTTAATTATACCTCTTTCTCACATAAAATATGTAACTTTGCAAACATCATCCCCGTACCCTGAGGGTGGTGCAATCAAAGAACTAGAAAGATAAAGAAATGGCAAAAATCATCGCTTTAGCCAATCAGAAGGGCGGTGTGGGCAAAACCACCACCACCATCAATCTGGCAGCTTCGCTCGCCACGCTGGAGAAGAGCGTGCTTGTGGTGGACGCTGATCCTCAGGCCAACGCATCGAGCGGACTCGGAGTGGACCTCGCCGAAGTGGACTGCTCCATTTACGAATGTATCATCGACCATGCTGACGTGCGCGACGCCATTTACACCACCGACATAGAGGGCCTCGACATCATTCCCAGTCATATTGACCTCGTAGGCGCAGAGATAGAAATGCTGAATCTTGACAACCGGGAGAAGGTCATCAAGAACGTGCTTGAGCCCATCAGCAAGGACTACGACTACATCCTTATCGACTGCTCACCTTCGCTGGGCCTCATCACGGTGAATGCCCTCACGGCAGCCGACTCGGTGATAATCCCCGTGCAGTGTGAATATTTTGCACTGGAGGGTATCAGCAAGCTGCTCAATACCATCAAGATTATCAAGAGCAAGCTCAATCCGAAACTTGAAATCGAGGGATTCCTGCTCACCATGTATGACTCGCGCCTCAGACTGGCCAACCAAATCTACGACGAGGTGAAACGTCACTTCCAGGAACTCGTCTTCAAGACCGTCATCCAGCGCAACGTGAAACTCAGTGAAAGCCCGAGTCACGGACTGCCTGTCATTCTCTACGATGCAGATTCCACCGGTGCGAAGAACCATCTGGCACTGGCCAAGGAAATCATCAGCAAGAACGAATGACGGATTTCGAGAAAGAACCAACAAAGCTAATGTACTCCGCCCGGGTAAAGAACCTAATCTAGCGCTCCCCTTGGCGGAGCTTTTCCCCTTATTAAGAATTTATGGCAGTACACAAGAAATATAACGCCTTGGGACGCGGACTCGACGCTCTCATTTCCACCGAAGCCGTCCGCACGCAAGGCTCTTCGACCATCAACGAAATACCCATTGACCAGATTCAGCCCAACGCTGATCAGCCACGAAGCCTCTTCGACGAGGAGGCTCTGCAGGAGCTGGCCAAAAGCATCAAGGAAATCGGCATCATTCAGCCCATTACCTTGAGGCAGATATCGGAGAACAGATTCCAGATTATCGCCGGCGAACGACGCTGGAGAGCCGCTCAGATAGCAGGACTCAAGTCGCTTCCTGCCTATATCCGCACCATCAAGGACGAGAACGTGATGGAGATGGCCCTCGTGGAGAACATTCAACGTGAGGACCTCAACGCCATAGAGATTGCCCTGGCCTACGAGCATCTGCTCGAGCAGACCGGCATGACGCAGGAAAAGGTATCGGAACGCGTGGGAAAGAGCCGCACGGCCATTACCAACTATCTGCGTCTGCTCAAACTCCCCGCTCAAGTGCAGATGGCGCTGCAGAAGAAGGAGATAGACATGGGTCACGCCCGTGCGCTGCTTTCGCTCGACAGTCCTTCACTCCAGCTCAAAGTGTTCAAGGAAATACTGAAGAACCAGTGGTCCGTGCGCAAGGTAGAAGAAATCGTACAGCACCTCAAGAATGGAGAAGACCTGGAAACGGGCAAGAAAAAAATACAAGCCCGTGCACAGCTCCCCGAAGAGCTCAACGCCATGAAGAGCCAGCTCTCCGGAGTGCTGCAGACGAAAGTGCAGCTTTCCTACTCGGCAAAGGGAAAAGGAAAAATCAGCATCCCCTTCAACAACAAGGAAGACCTGGACAGGCTGATGCAAATCTTCGGTCAATTGAAATAGTGCATTGAAACCCATTGACAAGCAGTGGAAAGCAATAAAATAATACGCAGATTCTGTCTCTCGACTCTCCTCCTCTTTTCTACAATGAGGATGATGGCGCAGGCACCCGTAGATACGCTGAACAACGACACTACGGCTGCAAAGGCGATATTACCGGCAGCAGCCGACACGACTACTCACAAGCACCGCAACTGGGCAACCTGGCGGCCAGAGACCAAACGTGCCCTGTGGCTTGCCCTTGTCATTCCAGGTGCAGGACAAATCTATAACCGCAAATACTGGAAATTGCCCATCATCTATGGTGGATTCGTGGGTTGTGCCTATGCCATGAGGTGGAACAATCAAATGTATCATGACTACAGCCAGGCTTATCTCGACATCATGGACGACGATCCCCTGACTCAGAGCTACAACCAGTTTCTCCATCTGGGTACCACCATCACTGACGACAACATGTCTCAATATCAGGAGATTTTCCGCAAGCGTAAGGACAGATATCGCCGCTGGCGCGACCTCAGCTTCTTCGTCATGGTGGGCGTGTATGCCCTCTCCGTAATTGACGCCTATGTGGATGCCTCTCTCAGTGAGTTCGACATCTCACCCGACCTAAGTTTCAACGTGACTCCTACAATCATCAGCAACGGACTGGCCAACAACCCGCTGAGGGACAGTGCCATCGGACTACAATGTAGTCTGAATTTCTAGAATGTGAAGAAAAAGACATAATGAAGAAAATACTCATAGCTATCGCCACTTTGATGCTCACCGGCAATGCGACCATGCAAGCACAGAACGACAACCGGCAGACCGTCACCGTGACCAATGCGCAAGGTAAAGAGGAAGAGATTGATCTGCCAGAGTCAATGACTCAAGAGATAGACAGTCTCATGAACCTCTACATATCCAAGACTTATCTGAAACCCGACGGCGACTGCAACATGGTCGACGTTAATCCAACCTTCGACAAAGAAGTCTATAAGGAAAGACTGGCCAAGTTGCCCACAGTCATTGAAATGCCCTACAACGACGTGGTGCAGAAATTCATCGACCGTTACAGCGGCGAGCTCCGTCACTCCGTGGCATTCATGCTGGGCGCACAAAACTTCTACATGCCCATCTTTGAACAGGCACTGGAGGTATACGGCCTTCCGCTCGAACTGAAATATCTGCCCGTCATAGAATCAGCCCTCAACCCCATGGCTGTGTCACGTGTGGGCGCTACCGGTCTGTGGCAGTTCATGATAGGTACCGGCAAGCGTTACGGACTGGAAGTCAACTCTCTCGTGGACGAGCGACGCGACCCTGCAAAGGCTTCATACGCTGCAGCTCACTATCTGAGCGACCTGTACAAAATCTTCGGCGACTGGAATCTGGTGATAGCCGCCTACAACTGCGGACCTGACAAGATAAACAAGGCCATTCACCGGGCAAAGGGTTCACGAGACTACTGGCAAATATATCCTTACCTGCCAAAAGAAACACGTGGATACGTACCGGCTTTCATCGCCGCCAACTACATCATGAACTACTACTGCGACCACAATATCTGTCCGCTTGTGACCGATTTGCCGGCAAAGACCGATACCGTGGTGGTGAATCGCGATGTTCACTTCGAACAAGTGGCTCACGTGCTGAACATGAGCACCGAGCGTCTGAAAAGTCTCAATCCCCAGTATCGTCGTAATGTCATCAACGGCGCTACTAAACCGTCAGCACTCAGACTGCCCGTAGACCTTATCAACAAGTTTATTGACAACGAAGATTCCGTCTATGCCTATAATGCCGATTCTCTGCTCAACAAGCGACATGAAGTAGAGGTAAATAAAGAGGCTTCGTCACGTTCCGTTAGTCGCAGTTACAGTTCGTCGCGTCATCGCTCTAAATCTTCTGCAAGAAGAAGCAGATCGAGGAGAAGCAGGCGAAGCAAGAGCGTCACCGTGAAGAGTGGAGATACACTGAGCGAAATTGCCGAGCGCAACCACACCACCGTGAAGAAGCTGAAACAGCTCAACGGCATTAAAGGGAGCAACATCCGGGCAGGAAAGAAGATAAGGGTGAAATAAATAGCCGGTCAATTTATGAGCTATTTCACAAAAGGCTCACCGACGATTAAGACAGCACACCATATTATATATAAATAATAGATATCTTCCAAGAATACGAACCGACAATCGTGGAACTGCATGAATCAAGGAGGAGAAAGACTATGGACGACCAGGAGCTAAAAAATAAAGAGCGCGAGGCGCAGGACAACAAGATGATTGACGAGGCCTTCCAACATCTCGTTGATACTTATCTGGCATCACCTCATCGCAAGAAAGTCGACATCATCACCAAGGCTTTCAACTTTGCCCGACAAGCTCACAAAGGAGTGAGACGACTGTCGGGGGAGCCCTATATCATGCATCCCATTGCCGTGGCTCAGATAGCCTGTGAAGAAATGGGACTCGGCTCCACGAGTATCTGCGCGGCACTACTCCATGACGTGGTGGAGGACACCGACTACACCGTGGAGGACATTCAAAATATCTTCGGAGACAAGATAGCCCAAATCGTTGACGGACTGACTAAAATCAGCGGCGGCATTTTCGGCGATCAGGCTTCAGCTCAGGCTGAGAACTTCAAGAAATTGTTGCTCACCATGAGCGATGACATCCGTGTGATTCTCATTAAGATATGCGACCGCTTGCATAATATGAGAACACTCGCCTCGCAACCCGCCAACAAGCAGTATAAGATTGCAGGAGAAACGCTATATATCTATGCGCCTCTTGCCAACCGACTGGGACTGAACAAGATTAAGACCGAACTTGAAGACCTCAGTTTCAAGTATGAACATCCCGAGGAATACGAGGCTATTACTGCTAAACTCACCCTCACTGAGAAACAACGCCAAGAGGTATTCGACGACTTCACTGCCCCTATCCGAGAGATGCTCGACAAGATGGGACTGAAATACCACATCAAAGCCCGTGTGAAAAGCCCCTACTCCATCTGGTGCAAGATGCAGAACAAGCATGTTACCTTTGATGAAATCTACGACATCCTGGCCGTGAGAATTATTTTCACCCCGAAGGACCGCAAGGATGAAATCAACGAGTGCTTCCAGATATACGTAGGACTAAACGGCATTTATAAGAGCCACCCGGACCGTCTGCGCGACTGGCTGAACCACCCGAAAGCCAATGGCTATCAGGCTCTTCACGCCACCATGATGTCGAAGCGAGGTCAATGGATTGAAGTGCAGATTCGTTCCGACCGCATGGACGAGATTGCCGAACAGGGCTTTGCCGCTCACTGGAAATACAAAGAAGGAGGACAGCAAAACGACGACGGAGAACTGAACAACTGGCTCAGCACCATCAAGGAAATTCTTGATGACCCTCAACCGGATGCCATGGACTTCCTCGATGCCATCAAATTGAATCTCTTTGCTTCCGAAATCTTTGTCTTCACTCCCAAGGGTGAGGTGAAAACCATGCCTGCGGGAAGCACCGTGCTGGACTTTGCTTTCTCCATCCATACCGTGTTGGGAAGCCATTGCATCGGAGCCAAAGTGAACCATAAACTCGTGCCACTCAGTCACAAGCTGCAAAGCGGCGACCAGGTGGAAGTGCTTACATCCAAGTCACAGCATGTGCAGGCGTCATGGATGAATTTCGTGTCATCGGCTAAGGCTAAGGCTAAAATCCAGGCATTGCTGCGACGCGAATATCGGGAAATACAAAAGAAGGGCGAAGGAGTGCTCAATGAATGGCTGAAGAAAAACAATCTTGAACTGACCACCTCGCTCCTTGACAAGCTCTGCGATTACCACGACCTGCAGAAACATGAACAACTGTTCCAGGCACTCGGAGACAAATCCATTGTACTGAGCGACAAAGACCTCAACGAAATACAAGGCAAGAAGAAAGAAAACTCCGGAGGCGGATGGCGCAAGTTCGTGCCCTTCATCGGCAAAGAAAAGAAAAAAGTCGAGGAAACCAAACCTCAAGACTTGCTCGTCGTAGGCAAGGGATTCGATAAGAAACGTCCCTGCATCATCAACGAAGAAACCATCAGTATGTATATCTTCCCAAAATGTTGCCATGCCATCCCCGGCGACGATATTCTCGGCTTCATTGACGGAAAGAACCGCGTGGAGATTCACAGGCGTGACTGTCCCGTTGCAAGCAAACTGAAATCAAGCTTCGGCAATCGCATTCTGGATGCCAAATGGGACATGCACAAACGGCTATACTTTGACGCAACCATTGAAGTACACGGCACCGACAGAAAGGGACTAGTGCTGGATGTAACTACCATTCTCTCTAAACAACTCGGCGTGAACATCCGAAAAGTGACATTCTCTGCAGATGACGGCATCTTCGATGGCAAAATTGAACTCAGAGTCCACGACCGGGATGACGTGAAGGTAATTATCGGAAAAATCAAGCAAGTACCCGACATACAGGAAATACAAGAGGTAATGTAAATGATTCCCCGTGTAACTTCTGTAAACGGACTGCAAGACAAAAACAAAACTTAAAAACATAATCGCATGAGACAAATAATTCTATTGCTGGCTTTACTGCTGGCAACGGTAACCAATGCCGCCAACAAGTACGACAATCCCGACACGCTCTTCGTAGCGCGTGACGGGACGTGCGAGTTTCGCAACATCAACGATGCCATCGAGGTGTGTCGTGCCTTCATGGAATACCACAAGGTGATTTTTGTAAAGCGCGGCATCTATAAAGAAAAGCTCATCATTCCCTCCTGGCTCACGAACATCGAAATCTGCGGAGAAGACCGTGATAACACAATTATTACCTACGATGACCATGCGAACATCCGAATGACGGGAACCGAACGAAAGATGGGAACCTTTCGCACCTATACGCTCAAGGTTGAAGGTTCCAACATCACCTTGAAAAACATTACAGTGGAGAATAATGCCGCAAGACTTGGACAGGCCGTGGCACTGCATACCGAAGGCGACAGACTGGTATTCATCAACTGCCGCTTCCTCGGCAACCAGGATACGGTATATACCGGTGTCGGCGGTACACGCCTCTATTTCAAGGACTGCTACATCGAAGGCACCACCGATTTCATCTTCGGTCCCTCAACAGCCTGGTTTGAGAACTGCACCATCAAGAGCAAAATCAACTCATACGTGACAGCCGCCTCAACTCCCAAGGACGAAGCCTTCGGCTACATTTTCAACCACTGCCGGCTCATTGCCGACAAAGAAGCCACAAAAGTTTACCTCGGTCGTCCTTGGAGACCTTATGCCTACACGCTCTTCATGAACTGTGAACTGGGACCGCAAATCCGACCCGAAGGATGGTACAACTGGGGCAATCCCGCAAACGAGAAAACTGCCCGTTACATGGAATATTACAATACCGGTGCGGGCGCCTCTACAAAAGGCAGAGTGACTTGGGCAAGACAACTCACCAGGAAAGAGGCAGCCGCCGTCACCCTTGACAATGTTTTCCGCCACGATATAGCATGGATTCCACGCTGACTTATTTTCGCTCAGCATTATCCTTCTTGTTCGAATCATCCCATTGACAAATAAAAAATCCACAATCCATAAGGCCAAGTCATTAGTCTTTTGATTGTGGATTTTCGATTCTATGCCGCAGCAAGTGCTGCCTTACTAAAGTTCAAGGGTACAGCCTTTATTGTTTAGAAAGAAGAAAATTTAGAATTTAAAAAGAAAAAACTTCCAAAAAGTTTTGCAGGTTGATAGAAAATCAGTAACTTTGCATCGCAATTGAGGAAAACAAGATTGCAAATGGATTTTGGGATATGGTGTAATGGTAACACAACAGATTCTGGTCCTGTTTTTCCTGGTTCGAATCCGGGTATCCCAACAAAAAGCCAAGTCTTTTCGACTTGGCTTTTTTAGTTTATACACGGTAAGTATCAGTAAATCTATATTATATAATAATCTCTATTGATGGAGCACACCTTAATATTTTAAAGATTTACGCTTACTGCAAATTTGGGTGCAATTGCACGCAAATTTGCAGTTGCTTGTAAACTCTCTCTGTTATCTGGATAACGTGAGCATTCCCTCTCAATTTACGTCAGAGCTTTTTTCTCCTAACCTTATGCTAAAAATGGCAAAGACAAAGCAAAAAACGAAGTGACATCTTTGAACTCCGCCCTGAAGTTCGTGAGCTTGCAGTTGAAGGATTCCGCACGAGCATTTATACTCTTGTTGCATCTAAGATCGTTGGATATGTTAAGATGGCTTCGACTTGGTAAGAACTGCTGCTACTGGAGGTGATAAATGTCAGAAATAGTATCGATAATATAGGTATCATGGCATTCTACAATGACATGTATTTTTTCCAGCTGGAGAATTTTTCATATTTCACAATCGCTGATATCTTTTATACTAA
>JBMNUW010000094.1:0-12233 GCA_050946475.1 Prevotella sp. | reverse complement strand
GTTGGTCTTAATGATAGATGCTATTTAGTTGTCATGAGCTTATTCCCGGCATGGTTTTATACAAGATGATTTTATTGAAAATTTCAATTAGGAGAATAATTGATAAAATATTGGAAAATATATAATTTGAGTTGTTCAAAATAGTAACAAGTTAAAAGTTCAGTAGATTTATTATATATAAAAGAATATTAATTATTGTTATTTCTTCGTTTTGTGAAGACATTAAAATCATTTTGAATCATGTAATATAAAATTATTGATTACATTTGCAAACGAAATAACACACAACAGAAGAACTTAGAGATAATTTGCTTAATAACTGAATGATTTTCAGCCGATAATTTTAAATTTAGCTTACTGACGGATTGTTCCTTCAGCATAGTTTAAGATTGCGGGTGTGTACTTTTCAAGTGCATGCCGTGATACTAGAATGAAATTACGCCAAACTAAATAAGTAGCAGGCGTCCAACTGATGCAAGTTTAATAAACTAACGTTATGATAAAAATAAACTAACATGGAAAACTTGTCTTTTTGTGTCAAGAAAGCAGATAGCTTATCTTGTCCTAAGCTAGGTAGAAAAAGAACTTATCAACGACCCGTAGCAGAGATCGTTAACCAAGCTCCTTATCTAATGAATGGTGATACGGTGGTGATTGGTATTTCCGGAACCGTTGACCCTGAAGATGTGGATGCTAAACAAGGAACATTTGAGAATTTGACAGAAGAAGAACCAAAAGCCTGGGGCGATCCTTGGAGTGATGTTTATTAGTATGATATTTCTTTCAAAAGCAAAATCCATTATCAATTTTTAAATTCGTACGATATGAATTCGTTTTTATCTCCTAAACTGTTCATAGTAGCTACATTGCTTTTTGCTGCTATAAATGTTTCTGCCCAAGGAACTGGATCATTGGAATATAGTGTGTCGAACGGTTCTGCAACGATTATCGGCTTTACAAGCGAAGCTAGTTCAGTTGATCTCGTGGTTCCCGAAGTAACCGGCGAAAATGTACCTGTAACTGCCATTGCTGATGGCGTTTTTAGTGCAACCAACACTGCTCAGAAAATTAAGAGCGTCACCTTCGAAGGTGCCAATCTGAAGACGATAGGCTCTAATGCTTTTGCAGGGTGCAATTTGTCAGAACTTGTCATTCCGTCCTCCGTTGTTTCTGTAGGTTCAGGAGCTTTCGCCAACAATACCAACTTGAAGAAGGTGACATTTGAGGGAACATCCGATGGGGACATTACCTGTGGCGATGGAGCTTTCTTCAACAACCCCCAACTTACTCAAATAACGTTGCCTTCAAATTTGAAGAAGATAGGGAAGTGGTGTTTTGCCTTCTGCGATATCACAAAGATAGATGGAGGTGCCACTACCAACGAACTTCCATCATCCATTACCGAAATTGACTCTTTTGCCTTTGCCGGCAATAAAAACCTCACAAGTATCACCATTCCTGCATCGGTGACCACCTTTGGTGAGGGAGCGTTTTGGTGCTGTTTCAAGCTCAGTGTCAGCGTTGCTACAGACAACACCGTACTAACAATGGGAGAAGGAAATGATGAAGGGGTACTGTTCAATAATGACAAGACAACGCTCTACTTTTTCCCAAATACGCCTTTGATGACGAGAAAGTATCAGTATATGGTGCCCAAGTCGGTTACGAGAATCGGTGCCGGTGCTTTTGGACTGGACAAGTCTACCAATCAGATTGTGACGGCTGTGATACTGCCAACCCATCTTGAGTCCATAGGTGACTTGGCTTTCAATTCCTGTCCTTTTGCAACTACCTCACCTATTCAGCATCTAACCATTCCCAACAATACTACGACTTTGGGATATGGTTGTCTGTCTAATGGCTTGCAAGACTTGGTGATTCTGTGTATATCTAATAAAGCCTCTACGTTCGTAAGCCAGATAAAGAAAGCTTTTACGACAAAGACGGTGACAATAGGAAGTACGTCCATGACTTGTGGCGGTAACATCAGCAACGTGGCGGTTTATACAAGGAAAACGGCTTATAGTACAATCTCTGGTATGTTTCCAGATAACAGTACGATTTCGTCAAACAATTCTATTGACAGCGTGAGATACAACATCCCAATAACCTTGCCTGCTGAGAAGAAATTCGTGAGCCTTAGCAGAGACTTTCCTATCTTAGCCCAAACAACAGACTTATTAAATACTGCCACAAACTTACCCGCTGCTAAGTTCTTTGTGGCCGAGAATGATAATACGGATAATACTAAATCCTCTGTCAGCCAAAAGAAAATTACAGTAGCTGAATATCAATACATTCCGGCAAGGGGAGATAATGAAATTTATATGGGTGTCATAGTTTCTGCCCCGAATATAGATGTTTCCACTGAAGACCGAACACTGTATTATCAAATCGGTACTAACAATGACTATGACCTATCAGCAGGCTCTGACTACGACGAGTCGGAAGAAGGACGGACGACCAATATCCAACAGTACAACATGCTCATGCCAGCACCCTGTCCGACGTTGGTGAGAAGTGATACGGTTCATTACACTGTATATAGTAAGACGGGCAGCAGTGCTGTCGGACAGGATGGTTATACATCCAGCGTCCAAGTAGGGTACACTTACGGTCTAAAGAATAATCTGTTCAAAAAAATCAGCAGTGATGGTTATGTAAAGGCTCAGAAATGTTATATGGCTCTTGATACAGATTTGGTAGAAGGCGATAACCCGCCCCAGGCAAAGGCCTTACTTGAAATTGTATTTGAAGATAGCAATACAACAGGCATCAACAATATATCTACTGAAGAGAAGAAGGATACGAATAAGTGGTTCACATTGCAAGGCGTCAGCTTGTCGGAAGAGCCTACACAACCGGGAATTTACATTCATAATGGCAAAAAAATCATTGTCAGATAAACATCATTCTTGTATTTTTCCAACAGGGGCGGGCTGTTTAAGCGGCTCGTCCCTGTTTTGCCTAAAAACAAAAATATATTTAAATAATTTCACTTTTTCGTCCGATAGTTTGGAATCAATGGATTATTTTACTATCTTAGCACTCGAAACATTTTGATTCATTACCTTAATCTGAACCAATATTTACTAACTCTTTAAAACCTTAACTGTATGAGAGTATACAAGACCAATGAAATTAAAAACATCGCCCTCTTGGGCAGTGCGGGTAGCGGCAAGACCACGCTTGCCGAAAGTATGCTTTACGAAGCCGGAGTCATCAAACGCCGCGGATCGGTGGAGAACAAAAACACCGTGAGCGACTATTTCCCCGTGGAATTGGAGTATGGCTATTCGGTCTTCCCCACTGTGTTTCATGTGGAATGGAACAATAAGAAACTAAATATCATCGACTGTCCCGGCTCAGACGACTTTGTGGGCGGCGCCATCACATCGCTCAACGTCACCGACCAGGCCGTAATCGTCATCAACGGTCAGTATGGTCCTGAAGTGGGCACGCAGAATAATTTCCGCTATACAGAAAAACTGAAAAAACCTGTCATTTTCCTTATCAATCAATTGGATTCCGAGAAGTGCGACTTCGACAATATCATCAATTCGATGCAGGAAATCTACGGATCAAAGTGTGTTCAGATTCAATATCCGTTAGAGACAGGTCCTAATTTCCATAGTCTCATCGATGTGCTCATCATGAAGAAACTGTCATGGGGACCTGATGGAGGAGAGCCTAAGCGCGAGGACATTCCGGCTGAAGAGATGGACAAGGCTATGGAACTTCACAAGACTCTTGTAGAGGCTGCAGCGGAGAACGATGATGCTCTGATGGAGAAATTCTTCGAGGAAGAAACTCTTACGGAGGACGAGATGCGTGAAGGTATTCGCAAGGGCCTCGTTACACGTAGTATTTTCCCCGTATTCTGTGTCTGCGCAGGAAAGAGCATGGGTGTACAGCGCTTGATGGAATTCCTCGGCAACGTGGTACCCTTTGTCAGTGAGATGCCCAAGGTGCGCAATACCCGCGGCGAAGAAGTTTCTCCTGAAGCCGAAGGACCGGAAAGCGTCTACTTCTTCAAGACTGGTATGGAACCGCATATCGGAGAGGTGAGCTACTTCAAGGTGATGAGTGGGGTCATCAAACCAGGCGACGACTTGCTCAATGCGGACCGCGGCTCTAAGGAGCGTATCGGACAAATATACGCCTGTGCTGGAGCTAACCGCATACCCGTTGATGAACTTGAGGCCGGCGACATCGGATGTACTGTGAAACTCAAAGATGTGAAGACGGGAAACACGCTTAACGGAAAGGGCTGTGAGAATAAGTTCAACTTCATTAAATATCCCAATTCAAAGTATAGTCGTGCCATTAAGGCACTCAATGCACAGGATACCGAAAAGGTGATGGCTGCCCTTCTCAAGATGCGGCAGGAAGACCCCACGTGGGTAGTGGAGCAGAGCAAGGAACTTCGGCAGACCATTGTTCACGGTCAGGGTGAATTCCATCTGCGCACACTGAAGTGGCGACTTGAGAATAACGAGAAACTGCATGTGGAGTTTGAGGAGCCGAAGATTCCTTATCGTGAAACCATCACTAAACAGGCTAAAGCCGAGTATCGTCACAAGAAACAGAGTGGCGGTGCCGGACAGTTCGGTGAGGTACACCTCATCGTGGAACCTTATGCCGAGGGAATGCCCGACCCTGTGAGCTACCGTTTTGGTGGTCAGGAGTTCAAGATGAATATCAAGCAGAAAGAAGAACGAGACCTGCCTTGGGGCGGCAAGCTTGTCTTTATCAACTCCGTCGTTGGTGGAGCCATCGACCAGCGTTTCATGCCCGCTATCCTCAAGGGTGTGATGGACTGCATGGAGCGCGGACCTCTAACAGGCAGCTATGCTCGCGACGTACGCGTGGTGGTCTATGATGGCAAGATGCATCCGGTGGACTCCAACGAGTTGTCGTTTACCCTTGCTGCTCGCCATGCGTTCTCTGATGCCTTCAAAAATGCCGGTCCAAAGATTCTCGAGCCTATCTATGACTTGGAAGTTTATGTTCCTGCTGATTATATGGGTGATGTAATGAGTGACTTGCAGGGCCGCCGCGCCATCATAATGGGTATGGATGCAGAGGCCGGCTATCAGAAACTGCAGGCAAAAATTCCTCTCAAGGAACTTTCTAACTACAGTGTAGCCCTTAGCTCCCTCACAGGAGGCCGCGCATCGTTTACCACGAAGTTCGCCAGCTATGAACTCGTGCCTAACGATTTGCAGCAGAAGCTTATCGCCGAACACGAGGCTGAACTTACGGAGGAGGAATAGTTCTCCTTCATCATTTGGATTCCCTGCAGTCGCTTCCGACACTGCGAAGTACTGGCTGACGGCTGCGGGACGAGTCTTTATAACAAGGCAATTTTGTTTACGAGAATTGCTGATTAAGAAATTATACGAGAATATTGTAAAAAGATACTTTGAATTTGCTTTCCATATAGTGGCACTGCCTTCACCGGGTTGGGACAACCCGTGAGGCAGTGCTTTTTCGTACGAATTCAGAATTGCTCATCGTAGAGTGACGACGAATAATAAGTTCGACGGGCTTTATTCATATTAGTAATAAAGAACAACCAGTGACAGTTGTTTCCTTTGTTATTTTCTGCCAACGAATTATGCCGATGTCGCGCTGTGGATTTTATGTATAATATGACAACTATAAAATTAATTTAAGGTTAAATTAGTTAATATCATGGAAATAATTAACAACACTTTGTTAACATATTAAGTTTTTTACTAACTTTGCCCACATGAAAAAGAAGACGATTTGGACGATAGCCATCATAATGGGAACGTCCTTTCTTATATTGCTCGGCCTGCAGCTGACTTACATTCGCGAAATGGCCAACATGAAGAAGGAACAGTTCGACGAGAGCGTCAATCGCGCTCTTTATCAGGCATCGCGGAATCTCGAGTTGAACGAGACCCTACGCTACCTCGAGAAGGATGTTAATGCTTCGGAGAGAAGAGCAGGACGCAGTGACACTACAGACATTGATGCCTCCGGTGCCGGCTTCTCCAAAGGCACTCACCAATATGCTGCCATCGGAAAGGACGGTAATGCCTACACTTCCTTTGAGATGAAGACACTCTCCGTGAAGCCTTCACAGATGCCCAAGGCCATGATTCTGAAAAACGACAAGCGTTCAAATAATGCAGCCAGCAAGTCGCTTCAGGAAATCGTGAAAAACAGATATGTCTACCAGAAGGCACTTCTTGACGAAGTGGTGATGAATATGCTGTACTCCGCCTCAGACAAGCCCCTCAAGGAACGTGTCAACTTTAAGTTGCTTGACCAGGACCTTAAGGCAGAGTTGATGAACAATGGCATTAATATTCCTTATCATTTTACGGTCTCTACTCAAGACGGTCGAGAGGTTTATCGCTGTCCCGATTATACCGATGAAGGCTCTGAGTATACTTACAGTCAGGTGCTTTTCCGCAACGATCCTTCTTCGCGCATGGGAGTAGTACGGGTACATTTCCCTGATGTCAACAGTTACATCTTTTCCAGCATTCGCTTCATGATACCGAGTGTGGTGTTCACCATTATTCTGCTCATTACATTCATTTTTACCATTGTGGTGATTTTCCGGCAGAAGCGCTATTCTGAAATAAAGAATGACTTCATTAACAACATGACCCATGAGCTCAAGACTCCAATCGCCAGCATATCACTCGCAGCACAGATGCTCAACGATGACTCTGTGCCCAAGAGCGAGAAAATGATGAAACATCTCATCGGCGTGGTGAGCGACGAGACTAAGCGACTACGCTTCCTCGTAGAGAAGGTACTTCAGATGTCGATGTTCGACCGTAAGAAAGCTGTCTTCAAGAAGAAACGTCTCGACCTCAATGAACTCGTGGAGAACATCGCCAATTCCTTCACGCTTCGAGTGGAGCATACTGGTGGTAAAATCTATGTGGAGACTCTCGCTGTCGATTCAGGAATCTATGTCGATGAGGTGCACTTCCAAAATGTTATCTTCAATCTGATGGACAACGCTGTGAAATACCGCAAGCCCGATCAGCCTGTTGATATCTATCTGAAGACTTGGAACGACGATTCGCATCTCTACCTCTCCGTTCATGACACCGGTCTCGGTATGAAGAAAGAGGATTTGAAGAAAATCTTCGAGAAGTTCTATCGCGTACATACTGGAAACAAGCACGACGTTAAGGGCTTCGGTCTTGGACTGGCATACGTCAAGAAGATAGTGGATCTCCACGACGGTGACATCAAGGTGGACAGCGAGCTCGGCAAGGGAACTACTTTCACTATCAAACTTCCCGTCTTGAAAGACTAGGTAGATGTCTGTTAAACGGGCTTATCTACGGGGAAAGAGGCAGACGATAACCTGCTGAAGAGAGCCACAACGAATGAACGAGAATATTATTAACAACCCAAAATACAACGATTATGGAAGAGAAAGTTAAAATTCTGCTTTGCGAGGACGATGAGAACCTCGGAACACTGCTCTGTGAATATCTTATCGCTAAGAACTACGATGCTACGCTTTGTCCCGACGGCGAAGTTGGCTTCCGTGAGTTCCAGAAGGAAAAGTACGACATCTGCATCCTCGATGTGATGATGCCTAAAAAAGATGGTTTCACTCTCGCACAGGAAATCCGACAGATCAATACGCAGGTGCCTATCATTTTCCTCACGGCACGTGTACAGAAAGAGGATGTGCTCGAAGGCTTTGACAAGGGTGCCGATGACTATATTACCAAGCCTTTCTCCATGGAAGAGCTCGTGAAGCGCGTTGAAGCAATTCTTCGTCGTGTTAAGGGCAAGAAGAACAAGGAGAGTACCATGTACAAGATTGGTCGATTCACCTTTGATACTCAAAAGCAGACCCTTACCATTGGTGAGAAAGTTACCAAGCTTACTACTAAAGAGAACGAGTTGCTGGCACTGCTCTGCGCTCATGCCAACGAGATTTTGAAGCGCAACGATGCTTTGCGTACCATTTGGATTGATGATAACTACTTCAATGCTCGTTCTATGGACGTCTATATAACGAAGCTGCGTAAGTTGCTCAAGGATGACGACCAGATAGAGATTATCAATATCCACGGACAGGGCTATAAGCTCATTATCCCCGACGAAGACTAATTATTCGTGGCATTTAATACGGCCAAGGCTTTTAAGTGCATAAGAATCGCGACTTAAAAGCCTTGGCCGTTTTATTTTGTTTTGACTTTAACTATTAAGTATAACTATTATTTCGATAGGGCCATGTGTCAAGATGATCACTCGTGTCAGCCTTTGCTCAATTCTTAAAATTACTTTCAGGAAAAGATTGTAATGGCATATTTTTTGCAGGAAGATTAACAAAAAGAATATATAAGAATGGAGGATTAACTATGGCATTTATCGATTACTATAAAATTATGGGAGTGCCTCGTGACATTCCCCAAAGTGAGGTGCGGGCGGCCTATCGCAAACGCGCTAAGCAATTCCACCCCGACTTGCATCCCGATGACCCCAAGGCAAAGGCAAAGTTCCAGGCCCTCAATGAAGCCTACGAGGTGCTCGGTGATCCTGAGAAACGGAAGAAATATGACCAGTACGGTGAGCACTGGAAGGAGGCAGACGCCTTCAATCAGGCCGGCGGTGGCAACGGCGGTACTGAGTTCCACTGGAGCTCTTCGGGTGGCGGGTCGCCTTTCGATGGCTTCGACTTCAGCGGCTTCACGGGCGGTGGTGGTTTCTCCAGCTTCTTCCAAGACCTCTTCGGCAATATGGGTGGCAGGACTACGCAACGGTCGGCACGTCAGAACTCCGGGCAGATGGAGGCAAAGGTCAGCATCGACCTCTACACGGCATTGCTCGGCGGTGAAGTCATTGTGCAGCTGAAGAGTGGCGAACGCATCAAACTTAAGATTCGTCCTGAAACACAACCTGGTACCAAGGTTCGTCTCCGTGGCAAGGGCTATAACCGGGGCGACGGCACCTACGGAGACCTCATCATCTGCTACGATGTGAAGTTGCCTACCAATCTCACGCCTCGTCAGAAGGAACTGCTGAGGGAAATGAGAGACAGTGCTTAATAATTCAAAATTCAAAATTGGCTGCGCGAAAGATAATTCATAATGCATAATTTGGATAGCGCGATGGGAATCAAAATTCATCCGCACCGATAACAATTGTAGGGGCGTGAGAAACAAAGCTTGATGATATTATATGAGACGTCCGCACTGACAGCAATTTGATTTGCTGTGGGTGCGGACGTTTTTTGTTTGCGGAACTGCGAACGGAGGCCGATACATTTTGACTTAAATTAGCCGACTGAGACAATAAAAGGAAATGCCTATGCCTATAAGCATGCTGTGGTACTTCTAATTTCGAATATAGCAATTGACAATTTTGTTAAGGATATCTGAGATGTTTTACCTATTAAGTTATTTGAAAGAAACCATATAGTCAAAATTCCTGTCAATGAATGACAATGAGAATTTTTAACTCTTCAGAAAGCCTCATTATATGATGTGATCGCAGGACGGTGCAGTATGCGGACAGCGCAGAGAAGACTTGCGCCTACAACAAACACTGTTAGAAAAACTTTATAGTTGCTTTCCCGTGCTGGCTGCTGAAGGCGTAGGGTACTGTTTGAAGAGACGACCATCGGAAAGTTGGGTCTGGCGGGTGGTGCCTATGGCTCCTCCTCAGCAGACGCAAAAAATGAAAAAGGTGGGGAAAAGTTTACGGATATCCGTAAAATGGCTTATTTTTGCAGGTTGACAAAATAATTTTTCTCTAAATTTCCATGCAAGTTATGGCGGTATGCTGCATTTATAGGTTGAAATCACCAGGAAGTGCAAGGCATGATGCAACCAATGAATACAGATGTCGCCTGATAGGGTGGTCATAATGTTGCGAAATACGAATGAAACTATTCGGGTTAGACAAGGAACAGCAAATTTTACGGCATTGGAGTAAGAATCCCTCCTCTGCTATGGATGAACTGTACACCTATGCTGCCGACTACCTGAATGGTGTCTGTTTTCGCTATATTCCCGGTGATGACGACCGAAAAGATGTGCTACAAGAGGCTTTCATCAAGATTTTCACGCAGATTGGCACCTTCCGTTATCAAGGTAAGGGCTCGTTGCGGGCGTGGATGACGAGAGTGACAGTGAACGAGGCGTTGCAATGGATACGTCGCCAAAAGCGCAATGCACAGGTGGAGACGGTGGAGAACTTGCCAGAGATTCCGGAGGAGGAACCGGATACGACCCTATTCACTGAGGATGAAATAGCTGAAGTCATACAGCGGCTGCCTGATGGTTATCGAGCTGTATTCAACCTCTATGTCGTGGAGGGCAAGAGTCATAAGGAGATAAGCGAACTGCTTCATATCCGTCCCGACTCTTCTGCTTCTCAACTGCTGCGAGCGAAACGAATGCTTGCAAAGATGCTGAAAGAATTGAAAAGTAAAAAGGATAGAAATTGAAGAAAGACTGGCTACAAGATATTGGCCGGCGCATGAGCCGCTACGAGCGGACGGCACCGAAGGGAACTCTCGAAGATATACGGCGGGAGATGACACGGCGTGGACTGCAACCTGCCGTGAAGTCATCTTCATTGAGTGTGTCGTGGGGGCGCATGGTGGCAGCAGTCGTGGCACTTGCTTTGGTGGGAGGTGCTTTGCTCTTGTGGCACAATAGAACAGGTGTGCCTTCGAATTCTCCAGAATTACAGGCCAATCGGGCAATAGCTTTGGAACAGCACTCGACAGTAAGCTCTACTCCCCAATCTGCAACATCGGAGTCTGGTTCATCCATCCCTGTCGTAGCCTCTATATATAATAAGGTATCTATTTGGGCCAAGAGCATGACACAGAAGGACACAGATCGTCTTATCGCGAAGACGGAAACGGGAGAATCTCCTGCTACCACTTTTATATACGAATCTACCGGTTCTATGCCGACTGAGACAAAGAAGACGGAAAGTGTTGATAAGTCCCGGCAACGTAAAGGCAAAATACCTTCTGCTCCTGAAAGACGTGACTACGTGGCAGAAAGCCCCATGCTGGCTCATAATCGCAGTCGCAGAAGTGCGGTGTCGGTGGGAGCCTATGTTTCCGGAATGGGCTATACGGGCTATTCGTCGGGTACAGGGATGCCGACTTATCTTGCACGGATGCTCGGAGAAGCTTCCGACCCGACTTCTTCTACAGGAAGTACCAATCTGTTCAGTACAATGCTTATGAGTAGCAGGGCTTCCGTTACGCATGCCAGTCATAAGCAGCCAGTAAAGGTAGGCATATCCGTGCGAGTGCCCTTGACTAAGCGATGGAGCGTGACTACTGGATTGAATTACAGTTACCTCTCTTCTGATTTGGAGTTTACGGGAGCCGACGGGGTAGAGGATATCGACCAGCAATTACATTATATCGGAGTGCCGGTAAATGTTAATTATTCTGTTTACCGCTCGCGTCATCTGAATGTTTATGTTTCGGCAGGAGGCTCGGTGGAGAAACTTGTGAAAGGGAAGGCAAAATCGCAGACAACGAGTGATGGTACGGGACAATCTATGAATGGACAGTCCGTGACTGGCGATATCCACGAAAGTCGTCCTCAATGGTCGGTCAATGCTGCTGCAGGTGTTGAATACAGATTTACTCCTATGTTCAGCGTCTATGCGGAACCTGGAGTAAGTCATCACTTCAACAACGGAAGCGATGTGGTGAATATCTACAAGGACAAGCCTACGAACTTTAGCATTGGTGTGGGCTTGCGCATGAATATCGGTACGAAGAAATAAGATAATATATCATTTCATAAACTGTATGAAGAAGTTTGTAATTATGGCAGAGATGCTGTTCCTGCTAATGGTTTCGTGTTCCACATCTAAAGTAGCCTATCAAGATGCCCGTAATTATTTCGTGAATAATAATGCCCCGAAGACATCCACGAAGATTACTACGCAGGAAGAGTTTGCTCGTGTATTCGGAATGGCAACGACGATGGCCGAAAGCGGTCGCCCCACTTATATTGACTTCCATCGTCAGATGGTGATTCCCATCATCCTTCCTGTTACCAACCGTTCGACCGATATTGACATCGTGTCGGTGAAAAAGGGAGACGTCGGTGTGGTGGTACGCTACAAACTGCGCGTTGGTGAGGAACGTTCTTTTTCTATCCAGCCCTGCCGAATTCTACTGATAGACCGCAAATATGCTTCAGAGCCAGTGGTGCTGGAAGAAGTAAAATGAAATA
>JBMNUW010000093.1:0-12297 GCA_050946475.1 Prevotella sp. | reverse complement strand
TAAGTTTATAATATCACTTTTATATAAATAATGTTAATATCCGTAGATTTTATCTTATTTTATTTGTATTCGACTATGTATTATATTAATTTTGCATTGACTTTTTGATTATTGTTTTGAAGAATTCTTATTCATTTGCAAAGTCAAAAGCGTATTTTTTCGCATAAAGTGAATCCTTTTAGCAGTTAAAAACATAAACTGAGCAACAATAACATTTGTATAAAGTCTAAAGAAGTATAGAAGTAATTTTAAAGAGATCATTATGGGAAAAAGACTAAGAATGATTGTAGCCTATTTGTTTCTATTTGTCGGAACATCACTGGCACAGACTAAAGTCACTGGTACCGTTGTCTCCCAAGAAGACGGTGAGCCCGTAATCGGTGCTTCCGTCGTGGTTCAGGGGACCAAAACGGGAACCGTGACCGACGCTGACGGAAGATTCACATTGAATGTTCCGGAAGGGAAAAAATTAACCATCAGTTACATCGGCCTCAACACAAAGACGGTTGTCGCCAAAAATAACATGAAAATCGTACTGGAGCCAAACAGCACCATGCTTCAGGACGTCGTAGTGACGGGTATGACTCAGCAGGACAAGCGCCTCTTCTCTGGTGCCGCCACGAAGATAAATGCTGAAGATGCTAAAATAGACGGACTCGCCGACGTGAGCCGTTCTCTCGAAGGCCGGGCAGCCGGCGTGAGTGTACAAAACGTAAGCGGTACGTTTGGAACTGCACCGAAGATCCGCGTGCGTGGAGCTACCTCTATCTATGGTTCCAGCAAACCCCTTTGGGTAGTAGACGGAGTCATCATGGAAGACGTAACCGACGTGAGTGCCGATGAGCTTTCTTCAGGTGATGCCGAGACGCTGATTTCCTCTGCCATTGCAGGTCTTAACGCCGACGATATCGAGAGCTTCCAGATTCTGAAAGACGGTTCAGCCACATCAATTTATGGTGCAAGGGCTATGGCCGGCGTGATTGTCATCACGACAAAAAAGGGACATGCCGGACAGGCACACATCAACTACACAGGCGAGTACACCATGCGCTTGAAGCCAAGCTACAGCACCTTCAACATCATGAACTCGCAAGACCAGATGAGCGTTTATCAGGAACTCTATCAAAAAGGTTATCTCAACTATGCCGAGACAGCAAACGCCATGAACGGCGGCGTCTATAAAAAGATGTACGACCTGATATCCACCTACGACGAAACAAGCGGACAGTTCGGACTGGCGAACACCGACGAAGCAAGAGCCGCCTACCTGCGCAGTGCCGAGTATCGCAACACAAACTGGTTCGATAAGCTTTTCAGCAACAACATACAACACAATCACAGTGTGAGTATCTCAATGGGTACGGAGAAGGCTCAGAGCTACATCTCGCTCAGCGCCATGTTCGACCCGGGATGGACCTTACAGAGCAAGATTCAGCGCTATACCATCAATCAGAACACCACGTACAACATCAGCCGCAAACTGTCAGTCAACCTCATCGGCAATGCTTCCTATCGTAAGCAGAGAGCTCCCGGAACCCTCAGTCAGGAAGTGGACGCCGTGACAGGAGAGGTGAAGCGTGACTTCGATATTAACCCTTATTCTTACGCATTGAACACCTCCAGAGCACTGGACCCCAATGAATACTATACGCGCAACTATGCAGACTTCAACATCTTCCACGAACTGGAGAGCAACTACATCGACCTTTCCGTCTACGATTACCGCGTTCAGGGAAGCATCGACTTCAAGCCTATTGACAAGGTGAAGATTACCCTTCTTGGAGCAGTCAAGGGAGCTCATACCTCTCAGCAGCACAACATCCTCGATGACTCCAACCAGGCCATGGCCTATCGTGCCATGGGAACTTCCACCATCAGAGACAACAACCCCTTCCTCTACACCGACCCGGACAATATCTATGCACTGCCTATCTCCGTGCTGCCTAACGGTGGTATCTACGAGCGTCGCAACAACGACATGTTCGGCTGGGACACCCGTCTTTCCGTAAGCTACAACGATGTCTACAACGAAGACCACATCGTGAACTTCTATGCAGGTATGGAGACCAACTATGTGAACCGTGCCACCGACTGGTTCCGTGGCTGGGGCATGCAATACACCTTAGGAGAAATTCCTAACTACGCCTATGAGGTGTTCAAGGAAGGTGAAGAGCAGAACACCGATTACTACACTCTCACGCACCGCCACACTCGCAGTGCAGCTTTCTTCGGCACTGCCACCTATTCCTATCAGGGCAAATACACCGTGACAGGAACGGCACGCTACGAAGGTACCAACTATCTGGGCAAGGCCACATCTGCCCGCTGGATGCCCACTTGGAACATTTCCGGTGTGTGGAATGCTCACGAGGAGAAATTCTTCGAGCCGCTCAAGCCTGCCTTCTCACACGCTACGCTACGTCTTTCGTACTCACTGACCGGTGACCGGCCCAGTGTCACAAACTCTTACGCAGTATATCAGGCAAGCAATCCCTGGCGCCCGTTCACAAGTGTCCGCGAAACCGGTCTCACCATCGACGAACTTGCTAACGAGGATCTGACCTACGAGAAAAAACATGAGTTCAACCTGGGTCTGGACCTTGGTTTCCTCGACAACAGAATCAACCTCACCATGGATACCTACTGGCGTAGGAACTACGACCTGATAGGTCTCGCCACAACAGCCGGTGTGGGAGGTGATATACAGCGCTACGGAAACATCGCTTCCATGAAGTCGAATGGTCTTGAGCTCAGCCTCTCTACCACCAACATCAAAACGAAAGACTTCAGCTGGGTCACCAACTTCATCTACTCTCACGCGCACAACGAAGTGACCGATCTGGAGACCGCCGAGCGCGTCATCGACCTAGTGACCGGCAACGGCTTCGCTATGGAGGGTTATCCTGTTCGCTCCCTCTTCTCCATCCCCTTCATGGGACTCAACAATGAAGGACTGCCCACCTTCCTGGACCAGGACGGCAACATCACTACTACGGGCATCTACTTCCAGGAGAGCGACCCCGAAAAACTGAAATTCCTCAAGTATGAGGGAAGCGTTGACCCCACCGATATGGGTTCTCTAGGTAACATATTCCACTGGAAAGGCTGGACGCTCAACGTCTTCATCACCTACTCATTCGGAAACGTTGTCCGCCTCGACCCGGTATTCTCAAACGAGTATGACGACCTGCAGTCCACGCCTAAAGAGTTCCGCAACAGATGGACGGTGCCCGGAGACGAGCTTTACACCGACATCCCTGTAATAGCCAGCCAGCGTCAGAACCGCAACGATACGAACCTCAGCTATGCCTATAACGCCTACAACTACAGCGACGCTCGCATTGCAAAGGGCGACTTTATCCGTATGAAGGAAATATCACTCGGATATGAGTTCCCCAAGAACTGGATTATGCGCTGGGGACTCAGCAACCTCTCTCTCAAATTACAGGCCACCAACCTCTTCCTGATTTATGCCGACAAGAAACTCAACGGACAAGATCCTGAGTTCGCTAACTCCGGCGGTGTGGCAGTTCCTGTGCCCAAGCAGTTTACATTAACATTGAGACTGGGTATCTGACACATAAAGACGTATGACAAAATCTAACAGAAGAAATCATGATGAAATCAAATAGAACAATATATACGGCGCTATTGCTCGGTTCACTGACACTCTCTGCCTGTGGAGACTATCTCGACAAGATGCCCGACAACCGTGCCACCATCGACACTGAAGAGGAGGTAATCAATCTTCTCGTGTCGGCCTACCCCCAGAATTCTCCTATCTATGTCAACGAAATAATGTCGGACAATGTGGACGACAACGGTGACAACAACCCCTACACCGAACGCTTCTGCGACCAAGTGTATGCCTGGGACGATATCACGGAGCAAGACAACGAATCGCCCGAATCATTCTATGAGGCCAGCTACAAAGCCATTGCCAGCGCCAACGCAGCCCTGCAGGCCATCGACCAATTAGGCTCCGAGAGCACTGCCATGCAAGAGGCCAAGGGTGAGGCTCTGCTCTGTCGTGCCTACAACCACTTCATGCTCGTCAATATGTTCTGCATGGCCTACAACGAGGAGACCAGTGACACCGACCTGGGCATGCCCTACATCACCGAGCCGGAAACAAAAATCGTCTACAGCTACGACCGCGGCACCGTGGCACAGGACTACGAACTCATTGACAAGGACATACAGGAGGCATTGCCTCTGATAGGCGACGACAACTACACCGTTCCGAAATATCACTTTAACAAACAAGCCGCTTATGCCTTCGCCACCCGCTTCTATCTTTATTACAACCAATGGGACAAGGCCGTTGAGTATGCCAATCAGTGCTTAGGCTCCTCGCCCTCTCTTCGTGACTATCAGGCCACATCGGAGATGACGCAGACATTCGATGCCGTCTCACAGCACTATATTGACGCCACACTCGGCTGCAACCTGTTGTTGCTGACCTCCTATTCCAACATGGGACTGGTCTTCGGCCCTTACTATGTGTGGGGAAAATATTCGCACGGCAGATATCTCAGCTCTAACGAGGATAGCTATGCCACCAACATCTGGGGCTCGCCTAATCTGGAGTGGGTCCCGGTGCGTAGATACAGTGGCACCAACCTCAATAAGTACATCTACTGGCGTATACCGTATATGTTTGAATACACCGACCCTGTGGCCGGCGTCGGCTACCGCCACACCGTGTATCCGGCTTTCACCACCGACGAGGTACTGCTCAACCGTGCCGAAGCCTACACGCTGCTCAAGGAGTATGACGCTGCGGCCGCCGACCTGACTACGTGGATGCAGAACTACACCAGCTCAACCATGACGCTGACGCCGGATAATATCTCTGAGTTCTACAACGCTCAAAGCTATTGCTACGACGATTCTACAAAGATGAATTCCGCACTGAAGAAACACCTCAATCCTGTATTTTCTATCGATGCAGAAGGCTCTACTCAAGAGAATATGCTGCAGTGCGTACTAGCATTCAAGCGACTGGAAACCCTCCAGTTGGGTCTGCGCTGGAACGACGTCAAACGGTATCGCATCGTCATTCCGCGCCGCAAGCTCAATGCTTCGGGTGTGCCCGAAGAAGTGACCGACTGGCTGACCACCGACGACCCGCGCCGTGCCATACAGCTGCCTGTCACCGTCATCCAGGCCGGCGAAACACCCAACCCACGTAATTAACATCATTCAAAAAAGAAATAGTCATGAAAAATAAGCTATTCTATATACCGCTTCTAGCCTTGACGTTGTGCAGCGCCTGTTCCGACGACGATCTCGACGACACCAGCGTCATCGTGACGTCGGAAACCGAGCAGACAGAATTCGACAAATGGCTGCAGGTGAACTTTGTAGCTCCTTACAATATTCAATTTGTTTATCGCTACGTCGACAACGAAACCGACATGAACTACTATCAGGTGCCTGCTGATTATGACCAGGCTGTGGAGCTGGCCCACATTGTGAAATACACCTGCATCGAGGCCTACGACGAAGTGGCAGGAACTACCTTCACACGGCGCTACTTCCCCAAGATGTTCTATCTGTCGGGGACCTGGGAATACCGCAACAACGGAACCTTCATCCTGGGTACTGCCGAAGGTGGCAAGAAGATATTCCTCGCCGGCGTGAACTTCCTCGATGAGTATAAAGACAATGTGACAAGTCTGAACTATTACTATCTGAAGACCATCCATCATGAGTTCACCCACATTCTAAACCAGACAATCGATTATCCTACGAGTTTCCAGGAAATCACCGGTTCGGAATATGTGGCAGACAGTTGGAGTGAGTCGCCTTACGACACCGATTATCTTACCCGCGGTTTCATATCTGCCTACTCACAGAATTCGGCCACGGAGGATTTCGCTGAAATGCTCTCCATGTATATCACTAACACTGAAGAACAGTGGGAAGCCTGGATGACAGAGGCCGGAACCGACGGTGCCACCCTGTTACAGCAGAAGCTCGACATCGTGCGCAGCTATATGCAGGACAGCTGGGGCATCGACATCGATGAGCTGCGCTCTACCGTGCTCTACCGTGAGACACAGGTGGCAGAGGGAAAGATTGATCTGTCTGATTTAACTATTGAATAATAACAAAAAGACAATACGATATGAACATATATAAGTTTTCAGTTATCGCCGCGCTTGCTCTGCCTCTTGTCCTCAGTTCTTGTCTGAAGGATCAGGAGGACGCATTCGAGGAGTCCTCGTCCGCACGCATGCAAGCCTACCTCTCGAAGACTCAGGAAGTGCTCACCAGCTCGGAAAACGGATGGGCCCTCGACTATTATCCCGACCGCGACCTGTCCTACGGAGGATTTGCCTATACAGTACAGTTTGACAGCACTGACGCCACGGTGGGAAGCATCCTCGACACAGAGTCCACCGAGACAAGTCTCTACAAGATGACCACTGACGACGGTCCCGTGCTTTCTTTTGACAGCTATAACACGCTGATGCACTATTTTGCTACCCCGACAAGCAGCAGGTATGAAGCCTACGACGGCGATTTCGAGTTTGTCATCGACAGCATCGGGGAAGACGAGATTATAGTACACGGTAAGCGCTCACAAAACACAATGATATTCCGCAGACTGACCAAGACACCGGAACAGTATCTGAGCGACGTTGAGAGTATGACGTCAAGCCTTTATGTCACAGGCGGTGAAGGCACTATCGGAGGTACCGATGTCGTGATGACGATTGACTACGATGCTCAGCAACTTTCCTTCGTCTCTTCGTCCGACACGGCGGCTGTCTCGTACACTGTGATTGACACGGGTCTCAGATTCTACGAGCCGGTCACGGTGAACGGCGTCACTTTCAGTGAATTGGCTTACGACAGCGACACCCGTACTTTCTCAGGCACAGGAACTGACGGAACCACCTTCACCCTCACGGGAACACTCCCGGAGAACTATGTGCTCTATGACGACTACGCCGGCACCTACTGGTTCAAGTACAACAATACCTATTACACGAAAGACTCGTGCAAGGTGACACTTACACCTTCCAGCGACGGCGAGGGCTACATCATGTCGGGACTGAACGACAACTACACGATTTACCTTTCCTACATACGTTCTACAGGCCAGCTGGAAATGAACTCGCAGGTTCTTGGCGAGTATGGCGGCAACTATGTATGGCTCTGTGCCTGGGGTCTGGACACTGAAGGCGGCAGTTTGACATGGGCAACCGATGCAGGTATGTTGCTCACCTGGAACGGAGATTCCGAGAATCCCGTTTACACATTCGGACCGAATAACTATTCCGGTCTCGTCGCAGACTCGTTCATCATGTGGGCCACAACCACCAGCGGCTCGAACATGGGTGCATTCTCAGGAGTTCCCTCATGGGCAATCCAGGGAGAAAGCAGTTCCACGTATCGGCTCTATTTAGTTAACTGTTTGGAGAAAATCAATTAATGACGTATGAAAAAGATTTTTAATATTATAATGGTGTCGGCTCTCACTCTCGGCTTCACTGCCTGTAGCGATGACACCGACAACCCCTACGACCACGAAGCAACGCTCAGTGTGGTGAGTTCTTCTGTAGACTTCACCGCAACAGCGGGCAGCGGCGAGGTGGTGGTAAACTCGAATGACGGAGACATCTCCACCAAGCTCAGTTCTTCCTGGGCTACAGCTTCCGTCAGCGGCAACACCGTCAATGTGAATGTCACAGAGAATGATGAAGCTGAAGGACGGTCGGCCATCCTCACCATCTACAACAACAGCGATTCCGTGAATATCACTGTGCATCAGGCGGGATTGATTTTCCGCCTGGATGTATCGAACATAACAGTAGGCGATGAAGACTCCACGTATGTCTACGAAGTGACGACAAATATCAGTCCTACCATCTCGACATCCGACGACTGGATTTCCGCCAGTCTTTCCGACGGTCAATTCACGGTGACCACCGCTGAAAATACTACCGGCCATATCCGCAAGGGATATATCTACTATACTGCCGGAACCACAACCGATTCTCTGACAGTAACGCAATATTCTCTTGAGAACGACATCCTCGGCAGTGGCTGGTATCTGTATGGCATGAATACCAGTGGAGAGGCCACGGCGCTCAATGCTACGATTGAACAGACAGACAGCGGACTCAATGTTACACTTCCCGACCTTGGAATGATAATTCCCGTCACACTCGATGCCGACAATGCTTCGCTCACAATTCTCGGAGGACAGCGCATGGGTACCTTCGATTACAGCGGCACGACACTCTATATTTACACATGCCTATGGGATACCAACGCCGGATACATCACCTGGAGCCCATATTGTGGAATGGCAGGAAGTTTCGACTATGACGATGAATCCCAGATGACAATGCTGGAATTCCAAGACGATGGTTCCTGGGGCAGTTACCAGGCAACAGCCTTACGCTTTGAGGCTTTCGGAGCAGATGAAGCCATTTCAGCAAACAGAATAGGAAGCATCTTCTCCATAATAAGTCCTATGTTGCTCAAACCGTAAAGAAGATGAGCGGCATAGAGTCAAAATGCTAGATGAAAAAAAGAATTTTTTTGATTACCAAAAATTCTAATTACACTTTATGCATCAGGTAATCATGGCAGGCTGGCACGTGAGTGTCGGTCTGCTTCTTTTTATCTCCATTCAACTCTATCATTGTTTCACATAACTCCACCTGCAATATTAAGCCACTGACATCAATGTGGCAGAAGCATCTCAAGTACTTACAATAAAAAGCAAAAAATTCGGCGATGTGTTTTTTATAACTTTGTACTTGCTTGTGGAATCCGCCTTCTTCTCAACAATGCTAAAGAAACCTAAATATTCGTCAAGAATGCTTGCATTTTACAGAAAAAGCAGTAATTTTGCACCCGCAAACGTGCAAGGGCACATATGCAGACATATTGGAACCTTTCAAAGTTCAACCCAGGGAAAGATGCTCGAGTGGTTGAAGAGGCACGCCTGGAAAGCGTGTAAACGTCCAAAGCGTTTCCGGGGTTCGAATCCCCGTCTTTCCGCATAGAATGGAGGAATTCAGCCGATTTCGGCATTCCTCCATTTTTTGTTTATATACGCATTCCTTTACAAATACACTTTCCTAAATACAAATAACCTGCAAATAACCTGCAAGCAGAACATTTGCAAGTTATTCATAGTCTCGTAATCAATCTTTTTCGTGTGATTTCAATCAATGACGAATCGGACTTCCTCTATCACCTTGAAGGTTAGGCGAGCAGAACTCGCCTAACCAAAGAGAGAGAAAGAAAAAGTTATGAAAGGAAATAATGAACAGGCAGAGCCCGAAGGAATACCTGACATCGTTTATTCTGAAACAAATAAGACAAAGCCGAAAGAACATCAAGAAGGGCCAACAGAAGCTCATGCGACATCATTAGTGACTTCATCAATACATGGTCGAAAAGCAGACCAAAGGCAACTAACGATTATGAACACTAAGGGTAAATAAGTCCCTTGCCATTGACCGACATTTCGGTATCAATGACATACACTTCGAGTTCAATCACCCATGCCAGCGTAATACGATAGTAAGGGTAGGGCTAGAAGTTGTCTATGGTTGTCACGGCGGTTCATTGATTAATTCTTATAACGGAATGTCAAAATCTATTCGTTTGCAAATATAAACAGGTTTTTCCGTATTTCAAAATTTTATTTTGTTAATTGTTCAAAATTGCAACTTAATTTTCCTGTTTTTTCACATGCAAAGATATCTTCTTGCCAGGACAAGCGCTCACAGTAAAACTACCCGGCGAGCAGTTCTGGGACGCTTGCCCTGTACGACGTCAATCAGCTGCAGTCAGTTCGAAAACATGACTTGTGGCCTGCTGGAATTCCAACACATTAAGTCCCACTTTCATCAGAAAGTCACCCGAGTACGTCTGGCCGTCAACGGCAGAACGGCTCTTTTCTCCCGGCATGAGATAAATTTCGCGCACAGTGTATTGACGGTCGGGGTCGAGTCCCTGCAACATCACATTGTCTGGAATCTCGCCAAAACGAGGATGAAGGTTGTAGGTATAGAGCAGTGCCTGACGCTGGTCTTGCGAAACATAGTTGAGTGCACAATGGTCGGTCTCGTAGGGTGATACCAGCCGATACTGTCGTCCTTCGAAGATAACGGGTTCCAGCGTGCGGTACTTGGCCACAGCCTGCTGCAAGAAGGTATAGTCTTCCTTGGAGAGCGACTTAAGATTGATGTCAAAGCCGAGCTTGCACATACTGCAAACATCGAACCGGAACTTCACGGATGTATTCCGATTCCAATTGGTGACATGCGAAGCCATTGCCTTGGCCGGGAAGAACTTCGACATACTCCACTGAATGTAGATTCTTTCAAAGGGGTCGGTATCGTCCGAGCACCAGAACTCAGTGAAATACTTCAAGGCTTCGTAATCACAACGACCACCGCCGCCCGAACAAAGCATCAACTGAAGATGGGGGTAAGTGTCATGCACGCGTTGGAACACCTTGTAAAGTCCTCGCACATAGTCGACGTAAAGATTGCCCTGCCGTTCTTTGAGATAAGGCGAGAAAATATTGGTAATGGGGCTGTTGCAATCCCATTTCATATAGGCCACCTCCGGATTTTCCTTCATGATACGGTCGATAACGCCGAAAACGAAATCCTGCACCTTAGGATTGGCAAGGTCCAGCACGAGTTGGTTCCGGTAATAATAAGGCTCTCTATTGGGCAGTTGAATAGCCCAATCGGGATGCTTTTCATAAAGTTCGCTCTTAGGACTGATCATCTCAGGCTCTATCCATATACCAAATTTCACGCCAGCTTTTCTGGCATCGCTCACCAATCCGGAAATGCCTTGTGGCAACTTAGATTTCATGGGTTCCCAATCACCAAGTCCCTGATGGTCATTGTTGCGTGGATACTTGTTCCCAAACCATCCGTCGTCGAGTAGAAACATCTCTACACCAAGGTCCTTAGCGTCTTTCATAAGGTCTGCCAGTATATTCTGGTCAAAGTCGAAAGATGTGTTTTCCCAGTTGTTCAGCAAGGTAAGACGTTGCCCGTTCCCCTCTTTGAGATTGTAGTTGCGGCACCACTCTTGAAGGTTTCTACTGGCCTCACCCTCACCATTGTCACTGAGTGTAAATACAAATTCGGGCGTAAGGAAGGTATCGCCTGACTTGAGACGATAGTCGGAGGCATAGGGATTAATGCCAGAGATGAGACGCAAGACATGAGTATTGTCCACCTCAAAAGTGTATTGAAAGTTTCCTGTCCAGCCAAGACTGCCAAGAAGTACACTTCCTTGGTTCTCCTGTGGCACTCTGTCTAATCCGAGCGAAAAGAAGGGCTCCATGAGGAGAGCGGCGCGAGTGCCCAGCTTGGTGTCTACCACTTTCTTACCATAGGTAAGTTCCTGAGTTGCAGGCTGCCCTTCGCGTGCCCAGTCGCTATGATAGTTGGTAAGGAAGTATTTCCCGGCTTTCAGATAAAGCATTGCCGAGGCATAACGCCAAAGAGTAATATCGCGCTTTTCGCCGTTGCGTATCTCCGTCCACATTTTAAACACATCCTGCTGCGGATAAGCCACGTAATGTAAGTTCACCTCAGTGCGGTAGACGGGATCTTCCATACGGACGATAGTCTCCGTGCCACCTTCCACTTTTTACTGTCTATAATCTTTATAATATAAATAGGTAGTCTTGTTGCCGTCGGCATGAGTGACAGCGAGGGCCGGGTCGAAATAATCCTCACCACCGGAACAAAGATAAGCCTCATGTCCACGCTCACTCATCGAGCCGTCATTGCCGGGCTTCACACTCCATGACAGATGCTCGATGTCGCTGTCGTGGAGTAGTCGTTTACCAAGATAGACCTGATAGAGTCGACCTCGTGGCGACACTTTGAGAATCAACTCATAGTGGTTGGTGGCGATGCGCAAAACGGGCTTGTCTGCCGCACGTCCTGCGAGAGTGAAGAAGAGAAAGAGGAGGAAAAGTAAATTCCGTTTCATAAAATATGTCGTTTGTAATGTTAGTCTTGGTTTGGTAAGTCAGACATCTGTGACGGAAGATGAGAAATATATCTTCGTCAGCAAAAATACGGATTAAAAGCAAAACATCCAAATGATTTTTACAGAAACTATTTTTCCAGGTTTCAGTACGATACGTCTAATCCACTATGAATATGAATAAAAAGAGAGATGGACAATCTTTAACTCTGCGGAACGGAACGAAAACGACCATTAATTTATGAAATGTTAAAAGCCTGCAAAGGAAATGAGAAGTACTCACAAGTTGGTATTTTA
>JBMNUW010000092.1:0-12310 GCA_050946475.1 Prevotella sp. | reverse complement strand
GGGGTAGGTTTTGTGTAACATCATACCATTTTCATACGAGGGGAATCGGAAAATTACGTTGCAATTTTCCTCATCCCCTCGCTATGTTGACGGAACCCCCGTTCGGGGGTAATCCCGCTTCCCATGATTTTATCTCACCGTCGTTACCCCGGTACGTGTAATTACATATATCGCGTCCCATGATTTTGTTTCCCGTCGTTACTCCAGTTCGTGTAATCCCATGTATCCCGTCCCATGATTTTGTTTCTCGTTATTACCCCCGACAGGGGGTTGCGTTATTATAGCGAGGGGATGAGTCAATGAGCGTAGGGAGTTGACGATTCCCCTCGTAATCGTGATTGCGCAATCAGGAAGCCTACCCCCGAACGGGGGTTGCGTAAATGATTATCTTGTGTTTGCATATATTTTACTTTATGTTGATTTGGGAATGGATTGATTGACGCAACCCCCTATCAGGATAATGATTCCGCCCATCAAAACGGTTGACGGAACGTAGTCGAACCACTATTGCGTAATGAGGGACACCCAAGATAATTCAACTAGCGCAATTAACAAACACACCCATTGCAGGGTTGCCGGCCTTGTGCCGGCCCCCAACCTGAAAAACATCGTTTATTCGGACGGGGGCCGGCACAAGGCCGGCAACCCTGCATCTGGATGCAAGAATGGGCGACAGATTCTGCAAAAGGGACTTTCCCTTTAATGAATATCTTCTTGATACGAATATTTTTCTTTGCATTGACACTCTTGTACCCTTTTGTTGTAGTCCACACTGCTTTGGCTGATTATTTTTGTCAGAACTGAATCGTTGTTATAACTTTGCATTAAGATAGATAACATTCAGAAGTTATGAGAAAAATACTTATCGCTTTTTCCTTATTCCTTATTTCCGTAACAGCCGGTGCTCAAACCGACTCCACCAGACAAATGCCGCCGGGCGGATTCCCTCCCGGAGGTATGCCACCTGAAGGACAAATGCCTCCCGGTGGATTTCCGCCGGACGGCTTTCCTCCCGGTGACTTCCCACCAGACGGCGGTCCTCACGGACCCAGAACAGCCTACTCAAAGGGTGCCAAGCTCACCGTCACGAAAGATGGCACGTTCAACGACCTCACGTTGAAAGAGACAGGCAGCGATTATAATGTGGTGAAGGACACTTGTGCCACGGCAACACTTAACAGATGCAGAATAGAGAAGTTGGGCGACACCGGTTCCAGAGGCGACAACAGTTCGTTCTTCGGCATCAACGCTGCCGTATATGCTGCTTCCAAGGGTGTGCTGACGCTGCGAGACTGCAAAGTGACGACCAACGCCGACGGAGCCAATGCTTTCTTCTGCTACAACGGAGGAAAACTCTATCTCTATAATGACACCTGCGAAAACCTCTCGCCAAGGTCGCGCGGCATCCATTGTACGGGCGGAAACGGTGCCACCGTCTATGCCTATAACTGCAAGATGGTGACACGGAAAGCCACCAGTTCCACTATCGCCACGGACCGCGGAGGGGGCACGGTGTACGTCAATGGAGGCTACTATGAGGCCAACGGGGAGAAATGCGCCATCATCTATTCCACGGGCGACATCCATGTGACAGGCATCACAGGCATCAGTAACAGCCGGGAACAGGGTGACATCGCGGATATTGAGGGCGACAACTCCGTCATCATAGACTCGTGCCGGCTGACCTGCGCAGGTTCCAGTAGAGGACTGATGCTTTATCAGAGCGGTTCGGGCGACGCGTCAGGCTACCGTCCGCTGATGCGTGTGAGCAACTCCACGCTGACGCTCAGAGACAGCAGTGCCGTGTTGTGCGAGGTTCCTACCGCCGTCAACGCCCAACTGACCCTTGACAACTGCGAGATTCATGCGCCGAGCGAGGTGCTGGCGTATGTCCATACCAACCCTAACTGGAGAAACAGCAACGCCAAGTCGCTCACGCTGACGCTGAAGAACGGGAACTATCAGGGTAAGCTACTGCACGACGAGACGGGCAGCATCGCCGTTGACATCGCCAAGAACACGACATGGACAGGATGTTTCAATCCCGACAACAGTTCACGCACTGCGGCAGACACCGTTGTGGTGAACGGCACGTGGGAGTTGGATGGCGACTCCTATGCCGATGTTCTCATCGTGAAAAAGGGTGGGGTGGTGCGCACCAACGGACATGCCCTGCACTGTCCGACGGTCAATAACGAGGGAACAATTACGGAAACCACCGCTCTCCGTGGAAAGCAAAAGACACTGTCCAACAGTGAGACTGCCATGACAGCATCTGCTTGCCCGACTTTGGCTTGGAGAGGATGAACGGACTTGCCTTTCCTTCCTCGGACTTTATGGTTGTTGACCGTTCAGTGCGTTGCAGACGATGGCAGATAGACGGGCAATGACTTTCGAGGCTTCGGGCTCAGTGCCTTTGAAATCCTTGACAAAGACAGCAATCGTATAGTGAACGCCATTGGGCAGAGAGATATATGCCACGTCGTTGGCTGCCATGAGCACACCGCTTGCGGTGGTGTAGCCGGTGCCCGTCTTGTGGGCGATGGTGGCTCCTTTTATCTTGGTTAAGGGTGCTGTCAGTCGGTCTTTGCCGGTGGCACATTCATTTAAGGCTTTTTGGATGAACTCTTGTTTTTCGCGGCTCATCAAACTGTCGGAGAACAGTCGCTCCATGAGCAGGGCGGCACCGAGCGGTGAGGTGTGGTTGCTGTAGGCACGGTTGTGGTTGACGGTCATCTGCGCCTCGGTGTAGGTGATGCGGAAACTCTTTCGGGGAATGATGGTGGCAATGATGCTGTCGGTACGGTCTATACCCGCCAAACGCTCGAAAAGAAGGTTGCTTGCGTTGTTGTCACTTATGATGATGGAATATCTCAGCAGTTGTCTGACGGAGAGTTGGAATACGTCTTCCCGATAATCTTTCAGCATGGGGCTCCATGTCGCCGTGTCGAGTTGTGCCCGCCTTATCGTCAGTATAGAGTCGAGAGACAGTCCCCTGCGGTCGAATTCGCGGCACAGGGCTACCGCTTGATGAAACTTGAACACACTCATCATAGGATAGATGTCTTGATTGTTGACAGCAACAGTGTCCTCGCCATTGATGATTACCTCCACGCCGACTTGTCCCGGAACATCCCGCAGGGCACGCTTGATGGAGTCAGCTAACTGTTCCCGGTAGGAAGCAGGATGGCTCTCGCTCGCCCGCATGGGAGTGAACGACATGAAGAGAGGTGCAATCATGAGATAGCATATCAGTGTGCGGAGCAATGCGCTCGTTCTATTGAAGATAGAATATTTTGCCATAGTTGTTTAGAGTTAATTGAAATGACCTCTGCAAAATTATCAATAAAACTGTGAAGAACGCTTCTTCCAACCTCAAAATATTGCGCAGAGGGAATAAATAAATTGCATGAAGATGAATAACCTAGTGCTACGGTAATGTAAATGTCAAAGGAAAGTGCTAAACAAAAAAATCGCCAAGCTGTCCAAATGGACGACTTGGCGATTTGTGTGACTCCGCTGGGATTCAAACCCGGAACCTTCTGATCCGTAGTCAGATGCTCTATTCAGTTGAGCTACGGAGCCAAACCATAAAAAAACTGCCGCAAAAGAAGTGACTCCGCTGGGATTCAAACCCGGAACCTTCTGATCCGTAGTCAGATGCTCTATTCAGTTGAGCTACGGAGCCGTTCTTTGTAAGCGAGTGCAAAGTTACCACTATTTTTTCGTACAGCCAAATTTTCGTCTCACTTTTTTCCTGTTTATTCAAATTTCGTATGCAACATACACCCATATTGCAGGGCTGCCGGCCTTGTGCCGGCCCCCAACCGCAAAGCATTGTAGATTCAGACGGGGACCGGCACATTTCAGTCCCACGACATTAGGCGTGGTTGTCGTAGAGGTTTACCAATCCGGGCACATGTCCGCTTCACTCCCATGTACCCGGTTATTTGAGGTACCGCCCTGCGGGCGTAATTGTCGGCTCCTATTACATGTCCACTTGGCTTCCAGGTACCCGGTTATTTGATTGAGGTAGCGCCTTGCTGGCGCGGTTGGATTTCTGAGGCAGGAAAACAAAAAGCGGACACCCTGTGAGAAACAGGGCATCCGCTTGATTTTATGTTACGGAGCAACATTGGCGTTGTCTCCGAAAAAGATTCTATTTTACAGAAAGGAGAAATTACTCCTTGACAACCTTGAGTTGCTCGGCTACTTCGTCGTTGATACGCTTTGCGAAGTCTTCCATCTTCATGGAAGCCTGCTCGCCGCCACCTTGCTTACGCATGGAGACGAGACCTTCTGAAGCCTCTTTCTCGCCGACAATGACCATATAAGGTACACGTTTGAGCTCGTTGTCGCGAATCTTGCGGCCAATCTTCTCGTTGCGGTCGTCGATATAGGAACGCACGTCCTTGGTGTCGAAGAATTTCTTTACCTTCTGAGCGTAGTCGTTGAACTTCTCTGAAATAGGCAGGATTGCCACCTGATCGGGTGTGAGCCACAGAGGGAAGTGTCCGGCGGTGTGCTCGATGAGCACGGCGGTGAAGCGCTCGAGGGATCCGAAAGGTGCACGGTGAATCATCACAGGTGTCTTCTTCGAGTTGTCCTCGGCTGTATATTCAAGTTTGAAGCGCTGAGGCAGGTTGTAGTCTACCTGGATGGTACCAAGCTGCCATTTGCGACCGATGGCGTCTTTCACCATGAAGTCGAGCTTAGGTCCGTAGAAGGCAGCCTCGCCCAATTCCTCATGAGCCTTGAGCCCCTTCTCCTTGCAGGCTTCACGGATGGCGTTTTCACTTTCCTCCCAGATTTCGTCGGAGCCGATATACTTCTCGGTGTCCTTCGGGTCACGGAGGGAAATCTGTGCCTCATAGTTATCGAAGCCGAAGATGCCGAACACCTTCTTGATGATGTCGATGACATTCTCAAACTCAGCCTTCACCTGGTCGGGGCGCACGAAGATGTGTGCATCGTCCTGGGTGAACGTGCGTACACGTGTCAGTCCGTGAAGCTCTCCGCTCTTCTCATAGCGGAACACAGTGCCGAACTCTGCGATGCGGAGAGGCAGGTCCTTATAAGAACGGGGCTTGCGTGCATACACCTCGCAGTGGTGGGGGCAGTTCATCGGCTTTAGCATATACTCCTCGTCCTCTTCAGGCGTATGGATGGGCTGGAAGGAGTCCTTGCCATAGTGAGCATAGTGACCGGAGGTGACATAGAGGCTCTTGCTGCCGATACCCGGCGTGATGACCTCCTGATAGTTGTAAGGCTTGAGAATAGCGCGCAGCAGTTCCTGCAGACGCAGACGGAGCTGTGTGCCTTTGGGAAGCCAGATAGGCAGACCCTTGCCCACACGGTCGGAGAACATGAAGAGTTCCATCTCCTTGCCGATCTTGCGGTGGTCGCGCTTCTTGGCCTCTTCAAGCATGACGAGGTATTCGTCGAGCATCTTCTTCTTGGGGAAGGTGATGCCGTAGATACGTGTCATCTGCTCGCGCTTTGCGTCGCCTCTCCAGAAGGCACCGGCCACGCTGGTAATCTTTATTGCCTTGATGGCTCCAGTCGACATGAGGTGCGGGCCACGGCAGAGGTCCGTGAAGTCGCCCTGGGTGTATGTAGTGATGGTTCCGTCTTCGAGGTCCTGCTCGATGTGTTCCACCTTATATTCCTGACCATCGGCCTTGAACTCTGCCACGGCTTTGGCCTTGGACACCTCGCGGCGTACCACCGGTTCGTCTTTCTTGGCAAGTTCCATCATTTTCTTCTCAATCTTGGGGAAGTCGTTCTCCGAAATTACCTGACCATTGGCAGGCATTACATCGTAGAAGAATCCGTTCTCAATGGCAGGACCGAAACCGAACTGTATGCCGGGATAGAGCTGCTTGAGCGCTTCAGCGAGCAAGTGGGCGGAGGTGTGCCAGAAAGTGTGCTTACCTTCCTCGTCCTCGAACTTGTAGAGAGCGATGGTTGCATCGCTGTTAATAGGACGATTGAGTTCTACTGTTTCGCCATTCACACCGCAAGATACAACGTTGCGAGCGAGAGCCGGCGAAATGCTCTCGGCGATTTGAAGTCCTGTGACGCCTTGCTCGTATTCACGAACAGAGCCGTCTGGGAAAGTGATTTTAACCATGATACAAATTAGTTTTGCTTAATCTGAGGCAAAAGTAACATAAATATTTTAAAACGAGGAAGAATGGACTGTAAATTTTTCCATTCTTCCTCGATGGCTTGTATCAGGGCTTTTCCAAAGCCTGAATTTATGCCTTACGGCATGTATTAATTAATTTGATTATGTCGTTTCTTATTTGCGCTTTGACGATTTCTTTTCTTTTTTCTCGCTATTTTCGTTCTTTGTGCTCTCCTGCTTGATGATGGAGTAGGCGTTATAGAGTCCGAGTTCTCCGGCTTTGCTGAGATCTTGTAGACCTGATTCTTTCTTTCCGGCGAAAATTCGGACCAGTCCGCGGTTATAGTAAGCCTCTGCCATGTGCGGGTCTATTTGCAGAGCGCGTGTGTAGTCGTCGATGGCTCGCTCGTAGTTCTTTTGTGAAGCGAAGAGGTTGGCGCGGTCGTAGTAGATGTAGGCGTTTTTCGGAGCGAGTTTCAGGGCCTCGGCAAAGTCGCCCTCTACTTGTGACATTTTCAAGGCTACATTCTGTCCGCGCGAGGCATCGTAGCTGTTGAGTTGAGCCTGGAATACGGCACGCTGCCAATAAGCCATAGCCGACTGCCGGTTGTGAGCAATATAGTCGTCAAGGTCTGCGATGGCGTCGGTATAGTTTTGTGCTTCTGCGTAGGCCACAGCTCTTTGTAGTTGCAAGGCTGCCTTGGCATCGGTGTTCCGCTCTTCGTTAATACCCGTCGACAGGGCGTCGATGAGCTGGAAGACAGATTTCGACTGGGTGTCGGACAGTTTCTCGCGGCTCATGTTGCAACTGAGGTACAGCTTGCGTAACGGTTCTTTCGTGCGATTGAATTTATCAATCTCGGCATCGTAGGCATCTGATGACGTCACACCATTATTATATATAAAATACGACAGTTGATACATGGGCAACAGTGCGATAGGTACTTCACGATTCTGTATGGTACCGCGGTAATCGCTCTTGTATTCATGTTGTACCTGCGGCTTGTCCTCCACCACGATATCGTTGTACTTGCTGAGGTCGATTTCCGACCGCTTTCTCACAGCTTTCAACTTGGCGCGGCTCCACCGTTGCTGTATACCGATGTGCTTGTTCATCTGCGCCTTGAAAATGCGGAACTCGTCCATCTCAGCTTTGGCTGTCATGCCGAGTCGGCGGTAACAGCGTGCGCGATAAGAGAGACCCGTCCAGAAATTGGGGAACTGATTGATAACCGTGGTATAGTCGCGTATGGCTTCTTTGAGATGACCGAGCTTGTCGTGAAGCAAGGCTCGGTTGAAAATAGCCATGAAGTTTTGCGGCTCCATCTTGATGACGAAGTCGAAGTCTGTGATAGCGCGGTTGTCATCGCCGAGTTGTACGCGAAGCAGTCCGCGGTTATAATGTGCCAGGAAGTTGTTGGGGTCGAGGTCGATAGCCATGTCATAGTCTTCCATGGCTCCTCGCAGGTTGTTGATGTTGATTCGTGCCAGAGCCCGGTTCACATAGTTGTTGGCCACCTTTGGCGACAGGTGTAATGCGCGCGTGAGGCAGGTGTCAGCTCTCCGCCATTGTTTCCGGTTCAGTGCGATGTAAGAACGAGTGGTCCATGCCTCGGCATTGTAAGGGTCTATTTCCAATGTACGCGCCAGCCAGTGGTCAGCCTGGGTGGTATCAGACTTAAGAAGATAAATCTGAGCCTTGAGCGAGTAGGGGGCTGCGTTCTTTTTCCACCGTGAAATAATGGTGTCGGCATCATTAAGGGCTGCATCATAATCTTCGAGGTTCATGCGGCAGAGTGCCCTGTTGAACCAGTAGTTCATGGCTGTGGGCTTTAACCGTATGGCACGGTCGTAGTCGCTGATGGCATCTTTGTACTTTTCCTGACGAATGCGGGCAATGGCTCTGAGGTCGAAAATGTCCTCAATATAAGGGTTGAGGTCAATGGCTTTTGAGGCATCCTCCTCAGCTCCGATGAAGTCCTCAAGATAGAACTTGGCAGCGGCACGATCGTACCAAGGCTGCCACAGATAGGGCTTGAGGGCCAATGCTTTGCTAAAATACTGGATGGAGAGCACATAGTCTTCATAGTGAAGAGCCACTTCGCCACTTGTTATCAGTCGGTCCACATTGTACTGCGCTCGTGAAGAGAGAGATGTAATCGTGAGACAGAGAATGAGTGCTGCTCGCGCCAGTTTTCGGAATGCATCGGCGGAGACAATGCTTAGTAAACGAAGATTCATGCTGTTTTCCCTTACAATCGAAAAGGTGAATAAGTAGCGGAAAATTTACTTCCGTACGGGCTTGGTGCGGTAGGAGCACCGGAATTTCCCATGGATGATGGCGTGAAGTTTGTTGCGAATCATCTGCTTTCGGAAAGGCGTTATCTTGTCGACGAACATCACACCTTCAAGATGGTCGAACTCGTGCTGCATTACACGGGCGAGATAGCCCTCGACCCATTCGTCATGTTCCACGAAGTTCTCGTCCATGTATTTTACGTGGATTCTTTTGGGTCTCTTCACTGCCTCATGAATGGCGGGGATGGAGAGACAGCCTTCTTCCATGTTCTCCTGGCCGGCGTTTTCGTCGGCTTCAAGGATGTGTGCGTTGATAAAAGGCTTATGGAAACCTGCATATTCGGGCAGATCGTCTTTCAGTACGTCGAGGTCGATGACCACAACGCGTATGGAAAGTCCCACCTGAGGAGCTGCCAGCCCAATGCCATCACTGGCGGCAAGCGTCTCGAACATATTGTCGATGAGTTCTTTCAGATTTGGATAGTCGGGTGTGATATCCTGAGCAACCTTTCTCAAAACAGGCTGTCCGTAAGTATAAATGGGTAATATCATAGTTTCTTTTATATTCTTGAAGTAGAAAGGCCTAGCCTGTTTCTTGTTGAGCCCTGCCGAATTTTTCCTGAATTATCCTTTCAGGTTTTGGCTTCTCATCCAGTCTTCAAGGATGATGGTGGCACTGACCTTATCTACGAGTCCCTTGTCTTCCTTCCTGACTTTTTTCTTTACGCCGCCGTCAATCATGGCGCGGTGAGCCAATACCGACGTAAAACGTTCATCGTAGTATTCGATGGGAATGTCCGGAAAGGCATGCCGCCATCGTCCTACGAAGTTCTCCACGCGGGCGAGGTTCTCGGAAGGTCGTCCGTTTGGCTGGGTGGGCTTACCAATAACAATCCGTTCGACTTTCTCACGGGAGACATATTCCTTGAGGAAGTCGAACAGATTCTTGGTCTCTACGGTGTCAAGTCCGCTGGCGATGATTTTCAGCGGATCGGTGACAGCGAGACCCGTGCGTTTAGCACCGTAGTCTATGGCTAGAATTCTTCCCATGTCGGGGGAACCTGCCGTGTCGTTATTGCTTGTAGAGCAACCAAGCGTCGCCCTTGGGGTTGTACTGGCTGGTGCGGATGGCATCACGACTGTTCACGGCACTGGCCTTATCGTCATAAGTAGAGGCAATAACACGATACATGTTGAGGTTGGAATTGTAGGCGATTTGTGCATCGTATCCACCCTGTTTCAGCGTGTTCTGCAGACCCTCGGCGTTAGCCTTGAGTGAGAAGGACCCAACGACAACCGAGTAAGCTTTCAGTCCTGAACCGTTGATAAGCGTCACATTCTCGCTTCTTACGGTAGCATTGTTAACGCGTGTCTCTTCAGCGTCTGTTGCAGGCTTCTCAGTGAGGGGTGTCACCACGGGCTCCTCGGTCTGAGGTTGCGTGGCCTGGCTCTGTGACTCTTGGGCCATTGCCTTTTCGTATGCTTTCTTGTAGGCGCTCTCTTTGTTGGTTCCGCAACTGGTGAAAGCCATCACCGCGCAGGCTGTGGCGCAAAATAACAGATATTTCTTCATCTCGTTCTTAAATTATATATTATTGTTATGTTGGTTTCAGAAATAGTTAATCGTCGCAGCTCTTTGTATCCGTACAGCCGGTTCTCCTTAAAGAGCGAACTTGCGGCGTTGAATAAGACTCGGGCTTCATGTGAAAGAAACCTCTCGTCGGTCTGCGAAATTACAAAATATATCACAATCATTTGTGATTGAGCTACATAAAGATTGTTAAATCACGGAAATATGGTCCTTTTAACAAAAAATAGCTTGTATGAAGTCAGAGGATTGGAATAAACTTTATATATTTGCTTTGTGAACGGATCTGCATATAAGCGGTCACAGAAAATACATTCACATTTTAAATACGCAAGATTATGAAAACTATCGGTTACATTGGTGCCTTCCTCGGAGGTGCCATTGCCGGCGCAACCTTAGGTTTGCTGCTGGCTCCTGAGAAAGGAACAGACACACGCTCGAAAATCACCAAGGCTGTAGACGACTTCTGCAAGCGTCACGATATTCAGCTTTCTCGCAAGGATATGGATGACCTGGTGGACGACATCAAGGAGGCTGCTCCTGAGGCCGGGGTGGAATAAGGACGTATGTTCTCGAACGACAGAAACATCGAGACCATCGGGCAACTCGCCGAATCGCTGAAACAATATTTCAGTCTGCAAGGTGAGTATGTAAAATTGAGTGTTGTGGAGAAGACGGTGAGAGTTCTCACCGCCATCTTCATGATGGTTATCCTGGGCATTCTTCTCTTGGGCATAGTGCTCTTCTTGAGCTTTGCTGCTGCCTATGCGTTAGAGCCTTACTTGGGAAGTGTAGGAGCTTTTGCACTTGTGGCGGGCTTCTATCTTCTGGTGCTTCTCCTTTTCCTTGTTTTCCGCAAACAATGGGTGGAGCGGCCGCTGGTGAAATTCCTAGCCTCGCTTTTGCTCAGCGGTGAGAGGGATAACATTTAATTTTAATCCGATTATCTCGTCCTATCGAGTTGCGCTAAGTTTCGTTTCGGCTAACGTCGGTACTATATTGGCTGTACATAATGACCTTGTATAGTTTTTCACACGATAATAGTTAATCGTCCGGACATGCCGATGAATGATGCAAATAAAACGAATGAAGAACAATGTCACAGACAAATAATAATCCCACCAGTTATCATACTATTGAGGAAATCCAGATGCGCAAGGCAATGTTGCAGACGGACATCAAGAAGGTGGACCATAAGATTCATGAGCAATGGACTTCTCTTTTCAAGAAACCGGAGGCCATTGACAGTACGGCTACTCCTTCTCGACGCATCCGCAGTATTATGAGTGTCGGGGCGGGAGCTTTCGATGCCTTTGTTCTCGGCTTTAAGCTTTGGCGAAGGTTCAAGAAATAGTAGGTGATATTTAAATAAAAAACGCGACGTGAAAGGCATTTGTCTCTCACGTCGCGTTTTTTATATTGACTTTGTGTTTACTGTCAGAAATTGTTATCGGATGCACGAATGTCGTCCTGCTCATTGGTCACTTCGTGTATTTGGTCTATCAGCTCGTCGTTGGTATGTTGCATCTTGCGGAGTACGTAGATTCCTGCATATGCGCCTATGACAAGTCCCACTGCACCGCCAATCGTGAAAGCTGTCAGCAGTCCTTTGGCATACGATGAGGGACTTACTGTGAGCCAGGCTTCAATGAAGAGCCAGCCTAAGGCTACTGCAAGGAACACAAAGCCCCATTTCAGTTGCTTCAGTCTGAGACTTTTCATCTTGGCCAACTTGACAGCCGTGGCATTCAGTGAATCGTGGTTGAAGTCACTGTCCTTTATTGAAGACACGTTGATGCGATAGTCGAGCAGAATATCTGCTACCAGCCCCAGCAGGAGGAAGGCCAAAAAGAACCAGGAGATATGGAAATAGGGCTCACACCAGAACTTGGCAAAGACGAAGCAAACCATTGATAAGGGAAGCATGACAACCATCTCTACGATGATGTATGTCTTTATCCACTGCATCTTGTTCTTCATGGAGTTCTTGATGAGCTTGTCGCTCACTATTTCCTGGTGTGCAAGTTTATGTTGCAGCAGGTTCATCTGCTTACGCATCTGTTCAATTTCGGTATTCTGAATATTGGTTTCCATAATCGTTTTTTTTTACTTGTTAGACATGTTTTTCAGTTGTTCCCGGATGCGTACCAGGCGCACCGAGACGTTTTTAGGAGAGATACCTACCACGTCGCCGATTTCTTCATAGCTCATATCCTCAAGCCAGAGTAGTACGATGGCGCGGTCGAAAGGTTTCAGCTGACTGATGCGGCGGTGCAACATTTCAATCTGTCGCG
>JBMNUW010000091.1:0-12367 GCA_050946475.1 Prevotella sp. | reverse complement strand
AAATATAATTTACTGAACTTTTGCAAGTTATATTCACGCATTTTTACAGGGTTGCCGGCCCCATTCTACTCCCCGTTAATCGAAGGTGCTATTCCCAAAAGGTATTCAGCTACCGGACCCAAACATGTAACAAAATGCCATGTCGAATAACGGTCGGGCTTCTCCTCGTTGTGGTGGAGGATAGAGTCTACCACCGGAGGGGGCTCCGTTAACATAGCGAAGTGGATGAGCCATTGAGCGCAGCGATTTGGCGATTCCCCTCGGATTGGCGGAAACGGATTGTTAAACCTACCCCCGAACGGGGGTTGCGTAAAACCTCACCAATATTGATGTGAAATAATCAAATCATGCTTTTAAATGATGCGAAATATACATGAACATCATTTACGCAACCCCCGTTCGGGGGTAGGCCTCCCGTTTGGATGCCCGCGATTACGAGGGGATGAGGAGAAACGCAAACGTTTCTCCTCATCCCCTCGTTAAGTTAACGCAACCCCCTCCCGGGGGTTGTGGATTCTCCCATCCAGTCTGTTTATCAATAAAAAATAACTGCTTGAAAAAATAACTGCTGGCGAAAGTTGAGTGATTTATAGAAATGAAGGGGACAGATAAATAAAGCCCCCAATCCCTGTTTTTCAGATGGGTTGGGATGGAAGAGCCTTTTTACCGGACAGTAACGGGATTACATAGACTATTGATGATGTGTAGTTTAATGCTTTATGAAGATGTAAATGACGTTGAATGACACCGTCTCTCAAACAGGATATGATTTTTCCCCAGCTGAGGCACAATCGAGCCCCACTTGGGAAAAGAACGAGTCCCACTTGGGACACAATCGTGCCCCAGGTGGGACTTAATCTTTTCCCGGCTGAGTCATATTCTTGTCCCAGCCGGGTCATAACGTGAAAGATGGGGATTTACAGTGAGAAAGTCGTGGATTGATGTCGTAAGACAAGGAAATTCACAGGCAATATGCTGTTGATAGATATCGTGAATCAAGGAAATTTACAGGAAATATACCGTTGATTGACATCATAAGACATTGGAATACATTGGAATTTATTTCTGGACGAACGTCACGAAACTGTGGGGTTGCAATCGGGCATTGAGGAATTTCTTACCCAGTTGCACCGTCAGATTTTTGCTCTTATCAGTGGTGTTCATGCAGGCAACGACATATTTGTTATCGGGACGACAGAAGGCAACGGCAGAAATGCCATCGTTCTTTTCCTGACTTCCATATCCCAAGGTTCTTGTTCCGGGCGAGACGAAGTGACTGAAATGCTTCAACGCATAATATTCGGCGGTGTAGCGCATCTCCCGCGTCTTGCTGTTCACCTGCACGAGTGCATTCTGTTGCCAGCCCCAGGGACTCTCTCCGTGGTCGCAAAGCAGAAAATTCCATATATAATATTGGTCGCAGCCGTTGCCCAGGTTGTCACTGATGAGGAAGAAGGTATGCTCTCCTGCCTTCCAGTCCATGGCACCCATTCCGCATTCGCTCTCCGAACAGATATAGTGGAACGACGGATATTTAGCCCTTATCTTCGGCAGTATCTGTCTGCCTTCCCATTGAAAACCGATGCCCTCGATGCATTGGCGCAGAGTATCTGAAGAGAGAATCTTCTCCACATAGTCCAGACGATTGGTGTTGAAAGTGCCAAGATAAAGCTTTACCTCGGGATGGAGACGTTTCAGCGTGGGTGCGAGATACTGGCTGTTGAAGCGCCGGGTGCCCTCCGCGGTCCAGGCACAACCCGGATAAGGAGTGTAGGAATAAGCCTCGTTCTGATACATCACCATCTTGATGGGGACATTCTGCTCCGCATAGAGGTCAATGAAACGACAGAACATGTTGGCGTAGGCTTGCAAGTAGGCGGGGTCTTGTATGAAGAAGTCCTTGGTGGCCAATTTGCGAGGAAAAACACCTTTGCGCTCTCCAAGAAACTTCATCTCATCGGGGTCCACCTTGTCGTCGCCAGAATAGAGCAGATAGTCTTTTCGCGGGTCGAGATTATTGTATTTCGAGCTTAACACCGGGTAGTCGCCGTTGATTTTCATCCATACCGGAGGGCTCCAGGGCGACATCCAGAATTCCAAGTCGGGCTGCCAGTGCTGGGCTGCGCGAATCAATGGAATGACGTTGCGTTTGTCGTGCTCTATATTGAAATAGTGCAGGTCGAGGTCACCAGCCACGTCGTCGCAGGAATACCATGCACGGCTATAGTCGTTGGCGTTCATGGTCAGCCTTCCCCGTGTGAAGCGTATGTCACCGTCAGGGGCAAAGAGATTCTTCATCAATTCATCCTGCTGTGAACGGGTCAACAGGTTGAAGGCATCCCAGTCGAGTTCGTTGAAGCAGGTACCCCAAGCCTTGAATTCGGTGCCTGGAGTGGACTTGTCCACGGCAATCACGGCTTTCGCCTGTGCCTTCGATTGGAGAGAGGTTTTCGATGTCTGCCATGCTTTCTGCTCTGTAGTAGTATAGACGTTGAAGGTCTGAGCGGCGGCTGTGCCACTTAGAAGGCAGAGAGCTAAAAGTAGGTTTTTCGTTTTCATTGAAAAGATAGGTTTGTTGATTTGTATGCAAAATTAATTCTTTCTACCCGAAAATACAACTTTTCATGGGGGAAAGATACTTTCCAATTCTTTCCAATTTTCCAAACATTGGAAAGAATTTCTATAAAGGCAGGTCCTTGATGTATGAAATTTAATTGAAGAATATCAAAGGTTTTCCTTATTTTTATGGTGAATAGTTGCTGATTACCAACCGGATAAACATGTAGAAATCAATCTTTCAGATTATTCAATCATACAAAAAGCTCCAGACGGAGGAATGTCCGTCTGGAGCTTTTCTGTTTCTCTTCTAAATTAGTATTTTATATTGTCCTCCCAGCTCAGTTCCGTGTAGGTCTCGGGCGAACAAAAAAGACTAATGTGAGGTTAATATTCTTCATCATCGACAATGTCTTCGGCTTCAAGGTTCAAGTCATCCGGGTCTTCGTCGAAGGTGGTACGATAGCTCTCTTCGGTGAGCTTGTCTTCATCGAAATCGTCATCGTCATCGTCTTCGTTCTCGTTATCGATGTTTTCGTCGTTATAGGCTTCGTCATCGTCCTCATCTTCGTTGTCTAAGTCTTTCTCGTCCTTTGCGTCGAGTTCTTCGAAGGTGTCGAGCTTAATCTTGGGAGTTTCCGTGTCGGGCTTTTCCTTGACGAAGATGGCTTCCACCCAGTTGCCCTTAGGTATTTCGAGCACTTCGTAGCCATCGTTGACTTTCTTGTCGTAGAGGCCTCCTGCCTTGTGGAGTCTGTCTTTGGGCAGGGTGTTGGTGGAAACATCGAAGCCGCGCAGGATGATATCCTGGATGCTCTGAGGCAAAGAATCCCATCCGCCACCGAAGTTGCGGTCGAGCACCTCTACGAGCTTGGATGCAGAGATGTGTCGAATGTTCTCGTAAGTCAGGTCTGTGATACGCAGAATGGGCCGCTTCTTGAGTGCCACCTTTACCTTGTTGTTATCGTCGCCGAGTTTCATCTGTCCTATCTTGAAGCCCCGTTCTTCATATTTACTGATAACTTCAGGACGGTCAACCTTGATTTCCTCCAGGTCAAAGGCTGAAGTGATGATACTGAGGTAGCGACGTTGGTTATCTTTCACATCGGCGTCTTTTTCGGCAGACTCCCAAAGGCGAAAGACATCATTTTCCTGAATATCCCAGACATTACTCTTGTTGAGGGTCTTGAGAGTGATAGCTTTCTTATCTGTCATGGCTTTATCTTTTATCGATGCAAAAGTAATATTAAATTCTAAATCTGCAAACAATTGGGGAAAATTTTTATTTGGTCTCTTCAGGGTTGAGCAATCGGCGATAGAGAGCTTCGTATTTTCGGGCCACTTTTTTGTAGTCGTGGTGTTTGCAGATGTAAGCGATGCTGTCGCGTCGCAGAGGGTCGATTCGTTCGGGATGAAGGGCAAGCTGGCGGATGGCTTGTCGGCAACTTTCCTCGTCGGGCTCTACATTGATGATGGGTCGGAGCGTCTCTTCGTTGAGGATAGCATAGTTTTCGGGTTCGCCACCGCCGATGCATATTATACCGTGGCTCATGGCTTCGAGCGGATTCATTGAGGGCGTGTAACTATAGAGCTGGTCGAGGATAGCGTCGTGTTCAAGCATTCTTCTTCGGTATTCCTTGAAAGGCAGGCTCTCCACTACAGTGAGGCGAACACGCCGGGGCATTTCCGCTTGTACGGCCTTGGCGGCCCGGAGCATGATGTCGGTGCCTTTATAGGCAGAACGTTTTCCGTTGATTCCGAGAAAGAGACGAAGGGGTTCTCCTTCCGGGCGAGGCGGCAATTCTTCGGGACGTAGGGAGGGGCGGATGGGGAATGGAATGAAACAAGTCTTGTCAGGGAACACGGGCTGATAAGTGGCCCAGTATTCGTAAAGCCCTGCTACAATGGCATCGCAGTCACGGGCAATGCGCTGGTTGAGCTTCCCTTTGGCGGTACCTTCCCATTCGCTGATGTAACGTCGGGCTTCGACATCCTGTCTCACTTGGTTCCCGAAGTTGAAATCGCTGTAACGCAGAGGCTTGCGGTTAATGTTCTCGTGTACCCAGTAGTAATCCATACCAAATGCGCCAAGAACCATCTTTCGATTGTGGTTTCTGAGCCATTGGTAGACGGGCCAAAGTCGTTCAGCCTTGAGTTCGAGGAACATTGGATTGATAAGTTGCACGATGTCGTAGCCCTTCATTCGTGGCAACAAGCGGAGCAGGCGGAGCAGAAAACGTGCGGTACCCTTGCGTGACAGGTCGCGTGCAAGATCAATGTCGCGGTGATAGTTTTTCCAGAAGTCACCGTTGGATGCAACTGTAACATCATGTCCGAGAGCTCTCAGTCCTTCGGCCAGAGTCCAGTGCACGTTACTGTATTCACCTAAGAGAAGAATCCGCATATTGATGATGGCTATTACTCCGAAAAGCCTGTATCATTGTCCCCGAAACAGTCGCAGTCCGGCTCCAACAGCCTTTCTTCCAAGTGTAGTAGCGGTAAGCATGGAGAAAGCCGCGTATTTTGGAGTGTAGTTCTTTACTGGCAGTGGATAAAGTCCGATGGATTTCAGCCGGCTTACAGCAGTTCCCACGAAGTCAGTTCCTTCCTGGCTTTTGTAGGTCATGACATTGTAGAGATAGTCCATTGCCAGTTGATTCACACGTCGATTGAGGGCAGATCGCATGTTGTGAGGCAATGTGGCGGCCTTGTGTTGCAGTCGGCGGATGATATCAAATGTATCGTCGAAGGCTTTATTCATGAAAGCCTCATCGTGTCGGTGCATGAGTGAATCCGGACGTTGTCGATAGAGATACGCTGTTGCGGAGGTCTCAACGAGTCTTGTGGTACGGATAAGGAGCAGTGGTACAAATTCCTCATCTTCACGCAGTATGCCAGGTGTGAAACGCAACCTGCCCAACAAACGAGCATCGAAGAGGAATCCGCAGACACTACCCCTAAGATTATGGTGGCGCATATAATGAGGTCCGCTTACAGATTTTGCATCACGGAAAGCATTACTTGATTTTACGGAAGCGCCGAGAGCTACCATCACAGCCTGTGGATCAGTCTCGAAAGAGGCCTGCTGGAACATCACGACTTCTGCTTCGCCCTGTCGTATGATGTCGAGGCAATGGTTATAGGCGCGAGGACAGAGGCAGTCGTCTGCATCGACAAACTGGATAAAGCGGCCGCGGGCGATGTCGAGGCCTCTGTTGCGGGCGACGCTTGGACCGGCATGGGGCTGGCGAACGAACACTACCTCGTCGGCCCACGGCTGACCGGGGTCAAAAGAAAGCTGATTGCTACCGTCGTCTACGAGGATAATCTCTCGCTCAGCAGGTTTCATATCCAGTTGAAGAATACTCTCAACAGCCTGTGTTACCAGTCCGGAATCGAGATTCCATACGGGCAGGATGAAGCTCACGAGCGGCCGTTGCGGCGATGGTAGAATTTGTGTGCGGTCTTGTTCAGTTGGCATAATCTTTTCAGTCCGATAAGGTTTTTCAATCTCAATTTCATTGTATTATTGTAGTGCTTCTCCGGCAGATCAGTTACTACACCGGTCTTCTCATATACATCGAGGGCGATGTTGAGCACATGAGCATAATAGTTGGCATTGCACACTTTTGGCAAGATTCTGAGATGAGCATCAAGCAATTGTGTGAGAGCTTTGCCGTCGGCGTTGTGGCAGATGCCTTCAGGATTGTCATAATAACGGTATAGTCCTACATCGGTAGTGGCCCATAAATGGCATCTATTCAGGATAGCGGGCAGGATGAACACGTCCTCGAATTTGCGCCCGCTGGGGTAGGAGAGTCCGCGGAAAAGTTCCCGTCTATAGATTTTGTTCCAGGCATAAGCGTGAAGGAAGCCTTCGCCGTTAAGCCAGTAGTCTTCCATTCGAGTGTATTCACGCTTGGGGAAAAGCCGGAGGTGCTGGAGGCGCAGATTGCCGTAGTGCTCCATCACGGGATACTCCAGCAAATCGTAGTCGGGATGCTGGTTCAGGACTTCGAAGAGTGTACTGAGGGTATTGTCTTCCAGTTCGTCGTCGCTGTCGACGAAAGTAACATATTCGCCCCTTGCCTTTTGCAGTCCTGAGTTTCGTGCCTCGCTGAGTCCTTGGTTTTCCTTGTGGGTGACGAGCTGCACGCGCCGGTCCATGCGTCGATAGTCTTCACAGATGTCATGGCTCTCGTCAGTAGAGGCATCGTCGACGACAATGACTTGTATGTCACGGAACGACTGATTCAGAACTGAGTCGAGACAGCGGCGCAAAGTGCGCTCGGCCTGATAGACGGGTATGATGATGCTCAGTCTCATTATCCGTGTTTACGAGAGAAGATGCTCAAGTTGTCCGAAGCCTTGAACACCACCTTCTTATGTGCTTCGATAGTAATCTTTTCTTTGGTCTGAGGGTTGATGCCCTGGCGCTCAGGTACGTCCTTCACAACGAAGCGTCCGAAATCGGGAATAGCAAGTTCGCCATCGCCATCGGAAAGATTATCGGCAATTGCGCCGAGCACAGCGTTGACCAGTTTATTAGCTTCGCTCTTGGAAATTTCTGTCTTGGCAGCCACTGCGGCCACGAGTTGTGTCTTGTTCATAATTTCGTTTGTTTAATTATTAATATTGTATGTATAGAATGGCTTTTGAAAGCCTGTTGTGAATGTATTGTATCGGGAGGAAGATGCTTCTTTGTCCTTTATCAGGCGAAGTCGCTTTTGTCGGATATCCGGCTTACTCGGGCACTTTGAATTTATCTCCCGTTTGTTGTACGAGTCTCTTGCGGAAGGTCTCAGGATATCCCGGGCGAGCTACACGGGCACCGATACCTGAGGGAGTAGCCTTGAACTGTCCGTTCTCTTCGGGCTTAACAATCATATCGTTGTATTTCACGATGAGATAAGTGGCGAGCTGACGCCAGCGGGCCAGCATTTGTTGAGCCACCTCCACGGAGTAGTCGTTGAGATATTTCACGGCTTTGTCGGGATTCTCGGCGAGTAAGGTCTGAGCCTTGGCTTCCACATCGTGTTGACGGGCAAAATAGCTTTGCTCCAAGGAGTCGCGCACGACTTTGAGGCTGCCGAACATCTGCGAGTAGCGTGGATAGACCATGTTGCTCACCCAGTTGCACACCCAATAGGCATTTTTCATGGAGAAGTGCAGGGCGTCGGCTCCCGGCGTGTTGTAGCATTCGGGCTGTCTGGTGGCAGAACAGTATACAGGTGTATATGCCACCATGTTGCCGTCGTCGTTGCCGAACCAAAGCACTCCGCCTATCTGTCGTGGCAGCCAGGAGCGAAGTTGTGCTACATAGGAGAATCCAGTCTGCTGGGTTGACGTAGGCCGTTCGTTGAAATATTCCTTGCCGTCTACCTTAAAGGTGAGTGGAGTGGGACGATAAGGCATCTGCCATATACCACCGCCGATATCGCTGCTGTCAATTGCAAGTGCTGTACCTTCATAGTGATCGCGCATGGCAGCTTGTACGTCTTGCACGGAGAGCTTTTTATCGGGCACGACCCACAGGGGCATGTCTTCTGCGTTGGGATCCTTGCCTTCAGCCCAGGGCAGATAACGGTCAAAGCCATTAACGAAACGATTGAAGAATGACCACACGCGAGCCTCGCAGAAACGACGTCCGGAAAAATCGGGCTTGGCGTATGCCATTTTCCATGAGAAATCGGCATCCTTGCCGGAGAACCACCCCTTGCTGCGTGCGAAACTTACAACATCCTTGCTGTAGAGCACGTTCTTCTTGTCCTTCATGTTGAATTTTCCGATGCGGCTTTGGTTGGCATGGGCACAGATGGCATTGTCGGGGATGCGCATAGCCACCCACACGACGCCTTTAGAGCCGGGTCCCTTGCCCATCATCTCCATAATCCAGGCCTCGTCGGGGTCACAGATGGTGAAGGTCTCGCCTTCTGAACAGTAGCCGTAAGTCTGAGCCAGCGTAGTCATCACATGAATGGCTTCGCGTGCAGTCTTGGAGCGTTGAAGGCCCAGATAGATGAGTGAACCGTAGTCGATGCCGCCCGTGGGATCTACCATTTCTTCACGTCCTCCATAGGTGGTCTCGCCGATGGAAACCTGATATTCATTGATATTTCCTATTACATTATAGGTCTCCGGAGCTTCAGGAATTTTTCCAATATATTCATGGGTGTCCCAGTTCACAATGTCGCGCATTGCTCCTTTCGGATGCTTTCCGGCGGGATAGTGGCACAGACCGATGAACATGCCGTAATCGTCGGCGTTATAGCTGCAGATAACGGAACCGTCGGTCGACGCTTTCTTTCCCACAATAAAGTTGGTACAGGCCATGGCGGTCATACCAAAAGAGAGAAGCAAGAGCGTTATAATTTGTTTTTTCATATATTTTGTTGGTTTGTTGATTTTGTTACATATTGTTGAGATTTCGTTATATTCTTAGGTTTCCCCATCCCGTGGCGCGATAAGGAGACTTCTCGTGTCATGGAGTTTCGAGTCTTATGAATTATCCATAGCAATGGCAAAATTATGAAAAAAAAGCCAAAGGGGAGAAAAAACGGGCTTAGAAAGTTACCAAAAATGTTTCTATTTGTTTCATGCCTTGATTTTTTTATGTTTTTCTTTGGTGAAGAGGGTGTTTTTGACTAATTTTGCTTTAGAAAATCCCGGACGATGTCAGGTGATTATAAAGTCCCAAACAGAATCTATCGGTAGCCGACTGCCCGGATGTGAAACAAAAAAAGTTCTACTAATTAAGCACAATAAATATAATGAAACATCAGTATCTCCTTGGATTTGACGTAGGCAGTAGTTCAGTGAAAGCTTCACTCGTGGACATTGACAACGGACAGGCTGCAGCTTCAGCTTTCTTTCCCGAGCATGAGGCTCCCATAACCGCCGTCAAGACCGGATGGGCCGAACAAGATCCGCAGATGTGGTGGGACAATGCCAAGCTGGCTTTTCAGTCCTGTCTGCAACAGACGGGTGCCAAAGGCGAAGACGTGCGTGCTATAGGTATCAGTTATCAGATGCACGGTCTTGTCTGTGTAGATCGTAATCAACAGGTACTGCGCCCGGCCATCATCTGGTGCGACTCTCGTGCAGTTCCCTACGGTGAGAAGGCTTTCCGTGACCTCGGTAAAGAGAAATGTCTCGGTCATCTGCTCAATTCGCCCGGAAACTTCACAGCCGCCAAGCTGGCATGGGTAAAAGAAAATGAACCGGAAATATTTGACCGTATATATAAGGTGATGCTCCCCGGCGACTATATCGCCATGAAGCTGACCGGCGAAATCAACACCACTGTAAGCGGCCTTTCCGAAGGTATGTTCTGGGATTTCCAGGAGAATCGTCCTGCACAGTTCCTGCTTGACTATTACGGATTCTCATCTGACCTTCTCGCCGACATTGTGCCCACTTTTGCCGTACAGAGCCGCGTGTCGAAAGCTGCCGCCGAAGAATTAGGTCTGAAGGAGGGAACGCCTGTAGGATATCGGGCCGGCGACCAGCCTAACAATGCTTTGTCGCTCAACGTGTTCAATCCCGGCGAAATTGCTTCTACAGCAGGTACCAGCGGCGTGGTATACGGTGTACTGGGTAAAGTGGGTTATGATCCCAAGAGTCGTGTCAATACCTTTGCGCATGTCAATCATTCGCCCGAGCAGACACGTCTCGGAGTGTTGCTCTGTATCAACGGTACGGGCATTCTCAATGCCTGGATGCGTCGCAATGTTGCTCCTGAGGGAATAGGCTATCAGGACATGAATGTTTTAGCCGATAAAGTTCCCGTGGGCTCCGACGGCGTTACCATCATTCCTTTCGGCAACGGTGCCGAGCGTGTTCTGGAGAACCGTGAAGTGGGCTGCTCCATTCATGGCTTGAACTTTAACAAGCATTCTCGTGCACATCTGCTTCGAGCCGCACAGGAAGGTATCGTCTTCAGCTTCTGCTATGGAATGGAGATTATGCGTGGCATGGGTATGGACATCCGCAAGATACATGCCGGCAAGGCCAATATGTTCCTTAATCCCATGTTCCGTGATACGCTGGCTTCTACTTCCGGCGCTACTATCGAGCTCATGGAAACCGACGGAAGCGTAGGAGCTGCAAAAGGTGCCGGCATGGGCTGTGGCATTTATAAGGACCACGATGAAGCCTTTGCCTCACTTAAGCGCGTAGCCACTATTGAGCCCCGTCCGGATATGGAGAAGGCTTGTGCCGAGGCTTACGAACGGTGGAAGAGCGTGCTGGCTCGTGAAATATAAGCCAATGTCGTCAAGTGCTCTATTTTATAATAGAGACACCTTCCATGACAAGCAACGAAGAAAAGATAAAAGATTATTAAACAAAATATCAGAACCAACCAATAATTATTTTCTATTATGGCAAAAGAATATTTTCCTCAGATTGGAAAAATCCCCTTCGAGGGACCAGAGAGTAAGAATGTACTGGCTTTTCATTATTATGAGCCTGAGCGCGTGGTAATGGGCAAGAAGATGAAGGACTGGTTGAAGTTCGCCATGGCTTGGTGGCATACACTGGGACAGGCAAGCGGTGACCAGTTCGGTGGTCAGACCCGCAGCTATGAGTGGGACAAGGCTGATACTGCCCTGCAGCGTGCCAAGGACAAGGCCGACGCCGGTTTTGAGATTATGGAGAAACTCGGCATCAACTACTTCTGCTTCCACGACGTGGACCTCATTGAGGAAGGCGCAACCATCGAGGAGTATGAGGAGCGCATGAATGCCATTACCGACTATCTGAAAGAGAAGCTGGCACAGCATCCCGACATTCATCTGCTCTGGGGCACAGCTAACGTGTTCGGCCACAAGCGTTACATGAACGGAGCCAGCACGAACCCCGACTTCGATGTTGTTGCCCGTGCTTGTGTACAGATAAAGAACGCTATGGATGCCACCATCAAGCTCGGCGGCAGCGACTACGTGTTCTGGGGCGGTCGTGAGGGTTACATGAGCCTTCTGAACACGGACCAGAAGCGTGAGAAGGAACACATGGCCATCATGTTGGGCGCAGCTCGCGACTATGCCCGCGCCAAAGGCTTCAAGGGCACATTCCTCATCGAACCGAAGCCTATGGAGCCCACAAAACACCAGTATGATGTTGATGTAGAGACCGTTATCGGTTTCCTGCGTGCTCACGGACTGGACAAGGACTTCAAGGTGAACATCGAAGTGAACCATGCTACGCTGGCTCATCATACCTTCGAGCACGAACTTGCAGTAGCTGTTGACAACGGCATGCTGGGTTCTATTGATGCCAACCGCGGTGACGAGCAGAACGGCTGGGATACTGACCAGTTCCCCATTGACAACTTCCAGCTCACACAGGCTATGTTGGAGATTATCCGTAACGGTGGTCTGGGCAACGGCGGCAGCAACTTCGATGCTAAGCTTCGTCGTAACTCTACCGATCCTGAGGACATCTTCATCGCACACATCAGCGGTATGGATGCTATGGCACGTGCCCTGCTCAATGCAGCCGACATCATCGAGCACAGTGAGCTGCCCGCAATGAAGAAGGCTCGCTACGCCAGTTTCGACAGCGGCATCGGCAAGGAATATGAAGAAGGCAAGCTTACGCTGGAGCAGATTGTTGACTACGCCAAGAAGAACGGTGAGCCCAAGCAGATCAGCGGCAAGCAGGAGAAATACGAGACCATCGTAGCTCTCTATTGCAAGTAAACTAAAGATACATAACACCTGATTCGGCCTTGGAAGGAGTGGATAATCCCATCACTTCCAAGGCTTTTTTATTTTTGGATTTTTTAATAGGAAATGAACATGCAGGAATG
>JBMNUW010000090.1:0-12629 GCA_050946475.1 Prevotella sp. | reverse complement strand
TGGCATGGTGAAATGACGTTTGCTGCAAAGTTATTCTAATTTGGGCAGATTTACGAGAAATTCATCTGTCTTTTTAATTTCGAAATAGTGAATTTCTTGAAAAACTGGCTTTAACTTTCCAAATTTGCATTCATGCGAAGTTAAAGAAAATATACAAGATTTACAAGAAAGCTTCAAAAAAATCACTTTACGTTATATTTGTTTAACAGAATTAAATTCATGTACAACTTGACATAAAGGAACCATTGAACAATCGGACAATAAAAAAGCCGTCCGGGAACACCGGACGGCCGTTAATATTTAGGATAATGATTCCTGTCGTATTACTTCAGCTCTGCGAAGTACTTGATTGTGCGAACCATCTGAGAAGTGTAGGAGTTCTCGTTGTCGTACCAAGAAACAACCTGTACCTCATAGGTGTCGTCGTCGAGCTTAACAACCATAGTCTGAGTTGCATCGAACAAAGAACCGTAACGCATGCCGAGGATATCAGAAGAAACAATCTCCTCGTCGTTGTAACCGAAGCTCTCGTTAGAAGCAGCCTTCATAGCATCGTTGATCTTTTCAACAGTGATGTCCTTACCCTTAACTACAGCATAGAGCAGAGTGGTAGAACCATCGGGTACAGGAACACGCTGAGCAGCACCAATCAGCTTACCGTTCAGTTCAGGAAGAACCAGACCGATAGCCTTAGCAGCACCAGAAGATGCAGGAGTGATGTTGCAAGCACCAGCACGGCTACGACGCAGGTTACCCTTACGCTGAGGACCGTCGAGGATCATCTGATCACCCGTGTAAGCGTGGATGGTCTGCATGATACCAGCCTGGATGGGGAATGCATTGTTCAGAGCCTGAGCCATAGGAGCCAAGCAGTTGGTGGTGCAAGATGCAGCAGAGATAATCTTATCGTCCGGAGTCAGAGTCTTGTGGTTCACATTATATACGATGGTCTTCAGATCGTTGCCTGCAGGAGCAGAGATAACAACCTTCTTTGCACCAGCCTTCAGGTGAGCCTCAGACTTAGCCTTAGAAGTATAGAAGCCAGTGCACTCGAGCACAACGTCTACATCCAACTCGCCCCAAGGCAGATCAGCTGCGTTAGGCTTTGCATAGATGGTAATCTCCTTGCCGTCTACGGTGATAGATCCAGGAACCTTTACGGTTCTGCCATCCTCTTCATACACAGCGTCCTTGTAAGTTACTGTGTGAACAGGCTTCTCACCGATGATGCCCTGATAGCCACCATGTGTGGTATCATACTTCAGGAGCTGAGCCAGCATCTTGGGGCTGGTCAGGTCGTTGATAGCAACAACATCATAGCCAGGAGCTGCAAACATCTGACGGAAAGCAAGGCGGCCGATACGACCGAAACCATTAATAGCTACTTTTACCATTTTGTTTTGTTAAATTATAAGGTTTATAAAAACGTTATCGCGTATAATTCGCAATCTGACGAGAACTTTTTATTATTCTCGATTGCAAAGTTACGAATTATTTTCTAATTTTGCAGTCGGTTATCGTATTAAATTATTTAAAAATGCATAGAGTGCAAACTCGGCATAACAAAAAGGAGATTTAACTAATTATCGATTAATTTTTTATGAGTAATTTTATTAACGAGTTCAAGCAGTTTGCCATGCGCGGCAATGTTATTGACATGGCCGTAGGTGTGATTATCGGAGGTGCCTTCGGGAAAATCGTCAGTTCTCTAGTTGACGACGTTATCATGCCCCCTATAGGGTGGCTTATCGGCGGTGTTGATTTTTCCAGTCTCAAGATTACTCTTCCTGCAAAGGAACTGGCCGAAGGTGTGGAGACTCAGGCTGCCACCATCAATTATGGTATGTTCTTGCAGAATACCCTTGACTTCCTCATCGTTGCTTTCTGTATTTTCCTTTTGATTAAGGGTATCAACAAACTGACAAAGAAGAAAGAAGAAGCACCCAAGGAAACTCCTGCACCTGAACCTTCTAACGAGGAGAAACTGCTGACGGAAATAAGAGATCTCTTGAAAAATAATAATAAGTAAGTTGAAAAGATAACGACTTGACTTTAGCAATAAAAAGGGAGCCTGACCTTTTAGGACAGGCTCCCTTTTGTTGTATTTATAATAGGGCTTGTAGATGAAAATTCCGGCCCTACCCTATTTTTAGTGCTGTTCTACGTAGTCGCGAATCCATGCGCCCACCTCTTTGGTGCCATACTTAGCTTCTCCCTCAACTTGAATCTCAGGAGTGCGGACATTCTGTTCGAGGCTGGCATTGACTGCCTCACGAATAAGTGCACCTTCCTTCTTAAGACCGAAGTGCTCGAGTAGCATGGCGGCAGATAGTATCTGTGCCACGGGGTTGGCCAGATTCTTGCCGGCAGCCTGTGGCCATGAGCCATGGACAGGTTCAAAGAGAGGTGTATGCTCGCCAAGAGAGGCAGAAGGCTGCAATCCCATTGAACCAGTGATGGCACTTGTTTCATCTGTAAGAATGTCACCGAAGGTGTTCTCCGTAACGATAACATCAAAGAATCTAGGTTCAGTGAGAACTCTCATGGAGCAGTTGTCGATGAACATATAGTCTGTGGTGACATCCGGATACTGAGGCTCCATCTCCTTTGCAACCTGCCGCCAAAGACGTGAACTAGCAAGCACGTTGGCCTTGTCAACCACGGTGAGATGATGGTTGCGGCGACGGGCGAACTCGAATGCTACCTTGAGGATGCGCTCGATTTCAGGACGTGAGTAGATGTCGGTGTCATAGGCCTTGTCGTTGTCTTGATACTTCTCGCCGAAATACATACCACCGGTGAGCTCGCGAATGACGACAAAATCGGCACCCTTGATGAGCTCGTCCTTGAGAGGAGACTTATGAAGCAGACAATCAAATGTGGCTACAGGACGCACATTGGCAAACAATCCTAATTTTTTGCGCATAGCCAGCAGTCCTGTCTCAGGACGCACTTTAAGAGTCGGGTCGTTATCGAAACGCGGGTCTCCTACAGCTGCAAAAAGGACAGCGTCGGCATCCATGCAGGTCTGGAAAGTGTCATCGGGGAAAGGATCACCTACAGCATCAATGGCATGTGCACCACAGATAGCCTCGTGGTAGATAAACTCATGATTGAACTTCTTGGCGATGGCATCGAGCACCGCTGTGGCTTGCGGCATAATCTCAGGACCAATGCCGTCGCCTGGCAGAATTGCAATATTTAATTTCATGTTTTGAATAATTGTTTGAATTTTCTATTTTTATAGACTACATATTATTTTGCTCATTAAGGCGTGTCGTTTCCTTGATGATCTGTTCTGTTTCTCCTTCTACGATGTTGAGCATCTTGAAAGTGGCCTTGATGGCAGCTTCCGTTTGGTCTGCATCCAGTCCATGAGTGCGAATCATCCTTCCATTATCACCTTTCCAGGTGATGACGGTCTGAACAAGAGCATCGGTTCGTCCGCCCGGTGGAATCGTGACAGAATAATTAGCCAGAAGCGGGAATGTGCGGTTGAGCTTCTCCTTGTAAATTTTTCGCAGTGCTTTTACAAAGGCGTCGTATTGGCCGTCACCAGTAGCGTCTGCCTCATATTCCTTGCCATTGATTTCCACCTTGATGCTTGCCAGTGGCTTCAGACCATAGGATGTAGTCACCATATAACTGAGCAGCTTCACACGGTCCTCAAGCGTGTCATGTTTGAGGACGTCTGAAACGATATAAGGCAAGTCGTCCTGCGTCACCATTTCCTTTCGGTCTCCGAGTTCGGTAATTCTCTTTGTAACCTTCTTGGTCTGCTCGGGTGTAAGTTCAAGGCCCAGTTCCTTTAGATTCTGAATAATATTAGCTTTGCCGGAGTTCTTGCCGAGAGCATACTCACGTTTACGACCGAAACGCTCTGGTATCAAGTCGTTGCAGTAAAGGTTATCCTTGTTGTCGCCGTCAGCATGTACTCCTGCGACTTGGGTGAAGACATTTTCTCCGACAATTGGCATATTGGGCGCTACTGCAATACCACTATATCCCTCAACTAATCGGCTAACACTATTGAGCTGACTCTCATCAATATTGGTACGGGCATGGAACTGATCCTTCAAGATGGCCTGCACACTGGCCAAAGGTGCATTTCCACAACGTTCTCCAAGTCCATTGACCGTTACATGTACGCCCTTGCATCCGCTCAGCACGGCTGCCAGCGTGTTTGAAACGGCCAAATCGTAGTCGTTGTGAGCGTGAAAGTCAAAGTGTTTGTCTGGATAACGCCGCAACATCTTTCGCATATACTCTACGCATTGCAGCGGATTCATGATGCCGAGGGTGTCGGGCAAGAGAAAGCGGCGAACGGGCATGTCCCGCAACTGGTCCATGAGATTGAATACATAGTCGGGCGAGTCTTTCATGCCTGAGCTCCAGTCCTCAAGATAGAGGTTCACCTCCATGCCCTGACTGTCAGCATAATCGATGACGCGCTTAATTTCATCAATGTGTTCCTGTGGCTGTTTGTGTAGTTGCTGTGTGCAATGCTTGTAAGAACCCTTGGCCAGCAAGTTGATGACACGGCCTCCACAGTCTCTAATCCAGTCGACAGAAAGTTTTCCGTCAACGAAGCCAAGCACTTCGATACGGTTGAGCATATTTTCACGCTCGGCAAAGCGGCATATCATGCTTACAGCATTTTTCTCGCCCTCTGAGACCCTTGCAGATGCCACTTCGAGGCGGTCTACGTTAACGTACTTAAGCAACTGACGTGCAATCATCAGTTTTTCATGCGGCAGGAAACTCACACCACTGGTCTGCTCTCCATCACGAAGAGTGCAGTCCATGATTTCGATGAAAGGGTGCGTATGATATCCGTTAGTCATGTGCTCTTTCCTTTTCATACTGGACCACCTTGTCTCTGTTCTGTACAAGGAAGTCCACGTCGTCGAGACCGTTCATCAGACAATGCTTCTTATACCCGTTGATTTCGAATTTCTCGCTTCTTCCCGTAGCAAGATTGGTTACGGTCTGGTTAGGTAAGTCTACCTTAACCTCTGTCTTGTGATCGCGGTCAATACTCTCGAAGAGTTCCTTGAGGAAAGATTCCGTAACTACCACTGGCAGAACGAAATTATTGAGCTCGTTATTTTTGTGTATGTCAGCGAAGAAAGAGCTGATGACCACACGGAAACCGTAACCGGCAATGGCCCATGCTGCATGTTCGCGACTAGAGCCGGAACCGAAGTTCTTACCTGCTACAAGAATCACTCCGGAATAAGACGGGTCGTTGAGCACAAAGTCTTTTTTCAGACTTCCGTCCTTATTGTAGCGCCAGTCACGGAAAAGGTTTTCGCCAAATCCTTCTTTGTCAGTGGCCTTGAGGAAACGTGCCGGGATTATCTGGTCTGTATCGATATTCTCCAATGGAAGGGGAATGCAGGTGGAGGTGATTACATTGAATTTCTGTTTCATGATGTTTTGCTTATTCGCTTGTGTTGTACTGCTTGAATCTTAATTCATTATTCTATTGGATGAATTTTGATTTCTTTCAATGGTACAATTATGAACTATTATTGAGAATTACATGAACTCACGTGGGTCAGTCAACTTACCCGTGATAGCCGATGCGGCAGCTACGAGCGGACTGGCAAGAATGGTACGAGAACCAGGTCCCTGGCGTCCTTCGAAGTTGCGGTTGGATGTAGAGACGCTATACTTACCTGCAGGAATTTTATCATCGTTCATGGCAAGACAGGCAGAACAACCAGGCTGACGAATGGCAAAGCCGGCTGCTTCCAGGATCTTGTCAAGGCCTTCCTCGCGGATTTGCTTGTCAACGGCCCACGAGCCAGGCACCAGCCAAGCTGTGACATTGTCTGCCTTTTTGTGCCCCTTCACAATACTTGTAAACGCTCTGAAATCCTCAATACGACCATTGGTGCAGGCTCCGAGGAATACATAATCGATGGGATGGCCCTCAAGTTTCTCTCCTGGTTTCAGCCCCATATATTTCAAACTCTTCTCGAATGATGCCTTTCCCTCAGCAGGAATCTCGTCAAGGGTCGGGATATGCTCGTCAATGCCAATACCCATGCCCGGGTTTGTTCCATAGGTGACCCGAGGTTCGATATCAGCTCCCTGGAATGTCAATTCCTTGTCGAAAACAGCATCATCACCCGATTTGAGAGTACGCCAATAGGCCACAGCCTTGTCCCATGCTTCTCCCTTCGGAGCATACTTGCGACCTTTTAAGTAAGCAAAAGTGGTTTCGTCAGGTGCGACGAAGCCTCCACGGGCACCCATCTCGATGCTCAAGTTGCACAAAGTGAGACGACCCTCCATACTCATATCGCGAACCACCTGGCCGGCATACTCAACAAAATAGCCCGTTGCGCCAGAGGTAGTGAGCTGTGACATCAGATAGAGTGCCACATCCTTGGCCGTAACGCCCTTGCCCAGTTTTCCTTCAATGTTGATGCGCATGGATTTTGGCTTTTGTTGTAGAATGCATTGTGAGGCCATTACCATTTCCACCTCGGATGTGCCGATACCGAATGCAACAGCACCTACCGCTCCATGTGTGGAAGTATGTGAGTCTCCGCAGACAATCGTCATGCCCGGAAGCGACAATCCTGTCTCTGGACCGACGACATGAATAATGCCGTTCTCCTTAGTGCCCATTTTAAATTCCGTAAGGCCAAACTCCTCGCAGTTTTTATCAAGCGTCTCAATCTGTTTACGACCTATGGCATCCTCAACTGGCTTATCCTGGTCGTGCGTAGGAGTATTATGGTCGGGCATACAATAGATTTGATTCGGACGGAAAATCTTGAGGCCACGCTTGCGAAGACCGTCAAAGGCCTGAGGTGATGTCACTTCGTGGCAATAGAGGCGATCGATATATAATTGCGTGGGGCCATCCTTTACAATCTGTACTACGTGGCTATCCCAAATTTTATCGAAAAGTGTGTTCATACTATCTATTCTGATTTATCAATTGATTATTGAATGGAGGTTCGTCTGCAGAATTCAGACTCCCCTCCTATTCTTGTCTGATTAAAATGTTGTAAATGAACAGCCCAACCATTTTAACTGGCGGTCCTCTTTATCTACTTTAAATTCGGAATTTATTTGTTTCTGAATTTGTTGATACAATCGATATAAGCCTCTACAGAAGCCGTTACAATATCTGTGTTGGCACCGAATCCGTAGTAGAGGTTTCCATCGTATTCCACTTGCATGTGGACTTTACCGACATCGTCAGATCCCTTAGAAATAGCCTGGATGGTGAACTCCTTCAACGTCATCTGTTTGCGGATGATACGTTTAAGAGCACGAATGGCAGCATCAACAGGACCGTTGCCAGAGCTGGACTCTTCAAACTTCTGACCTGCGATATCCAGTCCGATACTGGCCACGCTCTTAACTCCCTTGCCGGTAGTAACTTGCAGATAATCAAGCTTGACACTATGGTTAGCTGCTGTATCTGCACCTGCAAGCATGAGCACATCGTCGTCGGTAATTTCTTTCTTCTTATCAGCCAACTGCAGGAAATTCTTGTAAATCTTATCAAGTTTTTCTTCATCCTTAATGTCTATGCCGTTGACTTCCAAACGATATTTCAAAGCAGCACGTCCTGAACGAGCAGTGAGCACAATAGCATTGTTGTCCAGTCCGATGTCCTTCGGGTCGATAATCTCATAAGTCTGAGCATTCTTCAGTACGCCGTCCTGATGAATACCGCTGGAATGGGCAAAGGCATTTCGTCCAACGATGGCCTTATTGGGTTGCACGGGCATATTCATCAATGACGATACCATACGGGAAATGGAGTAGATTTTCCGAGTGTTAATATTGGTATCAATGCCTATTCCCTTATGTGTTTTCAGAATCATGGCAATTTCTTCAAGAGCCGTGTTACCTGCTCTTTCGCCGATGCCATTGATGGTGACTTCTACCTGTCTGGCTCCTGCAAGCACACCGTTGAGTGTATTGGCCGTGGCCATGCCAAGGTCATTATGGCAGTGAGTGGAGATGATGGCTTTGTCGATACCATCAACATGCTCCATGAGGTAGCGTATCTTCGCAGCATATTCATCCGGCAAGCAATAGCCTGTTGTATCAGGAATATTTACGACCGTGGCTCCTGCCTTGATTACAGCTTCAACCACTCGTGCGAGATATTCGTTGTCGGTTCGACCGGCATCTTCTGCATAGAACTCCACATCCTCAACATATTTCTTAGCATATGCAGTAGCTCTGACTGCTCTTTCAAGAATTTCTTCACGATTGGAGTTGAATTTATATTTTATGTGCTCGTCACTAGTGCCGATACCAGTGTGGATGCGTTTGTGCTTTGCATATTTCAGAGCATCGGCAGCTACATCAATGTCTTTTTCAACCGCACGGGTCAAAGCACAAATGGTTGGCCATGTTACAGCCTTGGAAATTTCTCTAACAGAATTGAAATCTCCAGGCGAAGAAATCGGGAAACCAGCCTCGATGACATCCACGCCGAGAAGTTCCAATTGTTTAGCCACTTGAATCTTCTCTACTGTGTTGAGCTGACACCCGGGCACCTGCTCACCATCGCGGAGTGTCGTGTCGAAAATATAAAGTCTGTCACTCATAATATATTTTTTATAATAAATTATTTTGTCTCACTATTTAATGTTTATTCATTCCAATGAAATTAATCATTTAGACCTTGTACCTAACATCACAAAACAAAAAAGCCTTTCCGCTTGCTGGAAGTGGAAAGGCTCTATATCATAGTTACCCATCAGACACGCTGGTGCACCCTTTCACTTCCGACAACTCTATGCAGTCGAATAATGTTAATAATGCCCAGAATGTCAATAATCTGTCTCATGACGATATGGTTTTGTCTATTTCTTAATGCAATTAATATCTTATTGCGTTTGCAAAGGTAAGGAAATCATACGACACGAGCAAATAAATTATTATCTTTTTTATTATTTTTCTTATGATTTGTTGCTTTTTTCGCCAAAAAGTACCGAATTTCAGAACGAGGGGGCATCAGGTGCGCCTCCAAACGGGTCATCTTCCATCTGATTCATGCGAGAGGCCATGAATTCTCCCCCACCCCCTTGTAAGTCGGAAAGCGGTGTAAGAGCAACGTCCTCAGGGTTCGTAAAACGAGTGTATTGTCCTTGGAAATTAAGCAATACGGTATCTGTTTTACCTTTACGATGCTTTGCGATGATGATTTCAGCCTTCCCTCTTAAGTCGTTTCCTTTCTCATCCTGGTAGAGATGATAATATTCGGGACGATGCACGAAAATTACCATATCGGCATCCTGCTCGATGGCACCAGACTCACGAAGATCGCTTAATTGCGGGCGTTTGCCCTCCAGTCCTTCACGATTCTCTACTGTACGGTTCAACTGTGATAAGGCCAACACAGGAATGTCTAGTTCCTTAGCGAGTCCCTTCAATGATCGTGAAATGGTGGAAACTTCCTCTTGTCGGTTGTTGAATCGGGCTCCATTGGCATTCATTAACTGAAGGTAGTCTATCATAATGCATTTTACACCTTTTTCCCTCACCAGCCGGCGGGCTTTGGTGCGTAACTCGAAGATAGACATTCCCGGAGTGTCGTCGATATAAATAGGCTTTCCTTCCAGTTTACTAAGATTTTTGTCGAACCGCTCCCATTCAGCCTTGTCAAGTTGACCGTTCATAATCTTCTTGCCATCGATTTCGCAGACATTTGATATTAATCGGTCAACCAACTGCACATTGTTCATCTCTAATGAGAAAAACGCAACAGGAACGTTTTGGTCTACTGCCATGTTCTTTGCCAAGGATAAGGCAAAAGAGGTCTTTCCCATTGCAGGGCGACCTGCGATAATCACGAGGTCACTCTTCTGCCATCCTGAGGTAATGTCGTCAAGTTTTGTATACCCTGTGGAGATGCCGGTCAGACCGGAAGAATTAGCGGAAGCCTTTTGAAGAATCTCCTGTGCCTGGCGAATTACCGGGTCAATCTGAGTATAGTCTTGAGCCATATTTCGTTGTGACAGTTCGAAGAGATTGCCTTCTGCTTCCTGCATCAGTTCGTCAATATCAACTGTGGGGTCGAAAGCCTTGGTTTCTATCGACGAAGAGAAAGAAATTAGCTGGCGTGCGAGAAATTTCTGCTGCAAAATCTTGGCATGATATTCTATATGGGCCGATGAAGCCACATGAGAAGATATTTCCATCAGGTATGCAGGCCCTCCGGCGTTCTCAAATGTACCGTCTTTTTGTAGTTGGTCTGTTACTGTCACAATGTCAACAGGCCTGTCATGGAAGTTGAGTTCCTGGATGGCCTGGAATATATACTGATGACGTGGATCGTAGAAAGTCTCTGGATGGAGCATCTCCGCCACTACAGAATAGGCATCCTTGTCAATCATGAGAGCTCCCAACACCAAGCGTTCCACATCCAGGGCTTGTGGTTGTAGGTGAGCATAAGTGGGGTCAATGGGGTTGGTGACAGTCCGCTTCTTCTTAGAAGCCGCAGGCTTGCTATTTGTTGTTGGCATATATTGTGAATCTCCTTTATATTATATGGTGTATTTTTTATCAAAATCTCTACCTTACAGAGTAAATCGCATTTATGTCTATGGCAAATCATTGTTTATAACGAAAAGCCTAATCATAAATGGCGAACTCGTCATCTTATTTATAAAGTATTTGCTCCTTGTCGGTAGAGTGCATTCTATTCGATTGCAAAAATACAAAAAATATATCATTGAGATTCTAAAACGAGAGAAAAAGCCTCGTAACTTTTTTCTTGAAAGCAACATCTTATCTCGTTTTTTTTATGTAAGTTTGCAGCGAGAAACATGTCATACTTAAGACAACATTCAAGATATGATTACATTTCCTTGTGCTAAAATCAATTTGGGCCTCAATGTTGTTGCTAAACGCAGCGATGGATATCATGACATCGAGACCGTATTCTACCCAGTGCCCTTGACAGATGTCTTGGAAATTAAGTTAATGGATGAAAGATTTCCATCAGACATGCCGTGTGACTTGAAAGTAACAGGAATAAATGTAGACTGCGACGAGAGGGACAATCTGTGTGTCAAGGCTTACGAACTGCTGGCTGCCGATTTTGCTCTGCCTCGTATTCATGCCCATTTGGTCAAACGCATACCTTCTCAGGCGGGTCTTGGAGGCGGGTCTTCTGACGGAGCCTTTATGATAAGGCTGCTCGATGAGAGATTCAGACTGAATATCGGCATCAAGGAAATGGAGCGGTATGCAGAGAAACTAGGTTCCGATTGCCCTTTCTTCATAACGGCTGAACCGTCATACGCCACAGGAAAAGGAGAAATTCTTGTACCAGCAGATGCACCGGAAGGTAATCTGAATGGATATTACATAGGTATCGTGAAGCCTGATGTGGCGGTCTCAACGAAAGAAGCCTACGAAAAGCTCACTTGCCACAAACCAGACATCTCCTGTCGTGAAGTAGTAAGGCAGCCCATAGAATCTTGGAAAAATCAACTTTGCAATGATTTTGAAGACCCAATCTTCGCTGCTCATCCTGAATTAGGCAACATTAAACAGCAACTGTATAACTTAGGGGCTCTCTATGCTCAAATGAGCGGAAGTGGAAGTGCTATCTTTGGCATCTTTGAGAATGAACCTCAAAATTTGCAGGCTCATTTCCCCGATTGTTTTACTTTCGTAGGAGAACTTTGAGAAAAGTGTTGAAATAGGTAAGTTCATCCAGACATTTGAAAAAATAGTTTGAAATAATAGGATAATAAAAATATGTTTAGTGGAATTGTAGAAGAGATGGCTACTGTAACTGCCATCCGTAAATATCAAGAAAATGTAGATCTCACTCTTACCTGCTCTTTCACAAACGAGCTAAAAATCGACCAAAGTATTTCTCATAACGGTGTATGCCTGACGGTCGTCAACATCAATGGTAATGAATACACAGTAACGGCAATGAAAGAAACACTCGACCGGTCGAATCTCGGACTGCTGAAAGTAGGTGATCGAGTGAATGTTGAGCGTTCAATGAAGCTCCAGGGTCGTCTCGATGGTCATATTGTACAGGGACATGTGGACGAAACTGCCACGTGTATTAATATGGAGGATGCAGACGGTTCTACCTATTTTACTTTTAGATATCTTTTCAATAAGGAAATGGCTCGAAGGGGTTATTTCACAGTGGATAAAGGGTCAGTCACAGTTAACGGAGTGTCTCTCACCGTTTGTCGCCCTACTGATGATACGTTTACGGTTGCCATTATTCCATATACTCGTCAAAATACCAACTTCGCAGACATCAAGGTAGGAACTGTAGTTAACGTTGAATTTGACATCCTCGGTAAATACCTTGCCAGACTCAAACACTTTGAATAAGACATATTTCTGAGCCGGACACATTTTGGTGTCCGGCCTTATATTTATTAGAAACGACTCAATTATAATGCTGGGTACTATCGTCAACACTTCCTGTATTATTGTGGGAACCATTGCGGGCACAATTCTTCACAAGGGAATTAAGGAAAAATATAAGCAAACACTTTACACCGGACTTGGACTTGCTTCACTGGCAATTGGATTAAATGCTACTATCTCACATCTGTCAGAGAGCAAGTATCCAGTTCTTTTCATTGTAGCCATAGCCCTCG
>JBMNUW010000089.1:0-12690 GCA_050946475.1 Prevotella sp. | reverse complement strand
CCGGCGATGCCGCAACCTATCTGCGTGAACAGGAACTTCTTTTCGGGATGGTTCTTGGCAAAGGCAATGAAATCATCCACATAGGGACGGATGGTGTCCACGCCGGCCTGCATGGTGGGAATGGCGTAGCTCTGTCCCTGCAGGCCCACACCCTGTCACATGACGGCGCCGAAGCGTAACATGGCAGACGGGGCACCCCGACAGCGATGCCCCTGGCGCCTACCCGCGATGAATCACGCTGCCACTTCCTTGATGGGTGGCCAGGACCAGCACCTCCGCAATCTGCACGTGGGCAGGGGCGGAGGCGGCAAAGAAGACCACATCGGCAATGTCGTCCCCGGTGAGGGGCTTGATGCCTTGATAGACTTTGTCGGCGCGTGCGGCATCACCGTGGAAGCGGATGTTGGAGAAGTTGGTCTCGACAAGTCCCGGCTTGATGTTGGTGACCCTGACGGAGGTGTGGGCGACATCGATGCGCAGTCCGTCGGACAGGGTCTTGACAGCCGATTTAGTTGCGCAGTAAACATTTCCGCCGGCATACGCCGCGTCGCCGGCCACGCTGCCGATGTTGATGACATGGCCCTTGTCGCGCTCCACCATGCCGGGAACAATGAGACGGGTCATGTTGAGCAGTCCCTTGATGTTGGTGTCTATCATCTGATCCCAGTCGTCGAAGTCGCCCTCGTATTCGGGCTCCAGTCCCCTGGCCAGTCCCGCGTTGTTGACCAGAACATCTATCTTTCTCCATTCTTCGGGAATGCCGGCTATGGCAGCCTTGGCAGCCTGTCGGTCCCGGACATCGAAAGCGAGGTGCAGGACTTCAGCCCCGGCGGCCTCCAGCTCACGGCGGAGAGCCAAGAGCTGCTCCTCCCTGCGCCCTGTGATGATGACGTTGTATCCACCTTGTGCGAATTTTCTTGCGCACGCCTCACCGATGCCGCTGGTAGCACCTGTGACAAGAGCTATTTGTTTTTCCATATCATAAAATGTTTGTTATAGTGTTATTGTCGTTTCCCATCCACACGGCACTGATGCCGGACATCCCGTCTGAACATCCATGGCATGAGACTTCGCCGCAATTTCCACAGCCTTGCTATAGGTGTGTTCTATTAATTCTGTTTTTAAATTTTCCTTTTGGTGGTCTCTATCATTTCGGTCGTATTTTGCTTTTATGCGGTGCAAAGTGTAAGTTCTCTTAGTCGTGTAGCCCGCTACACTCCTTCGCTCACTTACTCTTTGCCTTCGCCTAAAATCCAAAATCCGACTCGACATAATTAATAGAACCCACCTATAGTCTGCCGCTTCCGTAGAGGGCGAAATATTTCCAAAGGGCCGTGGCCAGGGGTGCCTGGCAAATGGCACCGCCGAGCAGCATCTGCCATACCTGGGCCTTGTCCATTTGACAGACCTTGATGTCCTCTGAGTCGTCGAGGTGGCGACGGGAAGTGGGTACTACGCCCCGCGCGTAAAAGCTGTACATCTTGTTGTCCTGCACGCCGCCCTGCGCATATTCCACGGCGAGCAGTCGCCACACGCCGCCACTGAATCCGGTCTCCTCGCACAGTTCGCGCTTGGCAGCCTCCACGGGCTGTTCGCCCTCTTCCATCACGCCTGCTGGAATCTCCGTCAGCATTTCGTGGATGGCATTGCGGTATTGCCGCTCCAGGAGCAACTTGCCGTCGGCCGTCTCCGCCACAATGCAGACCACGGGCGAGAAGTGCAGATGATAGAAGTCATCGTAGACCTTTCCGCCGGGCAACTTCACTTTCTCCACAAAGGCGTCGAAATAGGGACGGTGGATGAAATTCTCGGAAGTCAGCACGGTCCATTTCCGGTTGCTGTCGCGGAATGTTTCGGTAGCCAAGTTCTTCGTCATCCAGATGCTGGTGGCCGTATGGCCGGAGTTTCCCACTTGGTGGTCGATGGGTTGGAAGCCCAGTCGCCCATACATCTTCACGGCTCCGGCCAGTTGTGGAAAAGTCTCCAGATAGGCCGTCTGATAGCCGAAGGCCACCGCCGACTGCAGGGCTTTCGCAAAGAGACGGCTGCCGATGCCCTGTCCGCGCAGTCGCCTGTCCACATAGAACTTCACCACCTCGCACCATCCATCGGGCAGGCCCGCCGTGGGAAAGATGCCGCAAGAGCCCAAGACCTCCGTGCCGTCGACGGCCACCCACAGTTCGGCGCGCAGCTCCTCACTGAATGTCTCAAACTGGCGGTCGGTGTCGGGGTCGTCGTAGACCGTGTGCACCTTGCTCACTCCGAACTCTTCGAAGGGCGAGCGGATGATTTCGGCCAGTCGCTTGTTATCCTCTTTCCTTATGCTTCTTATTTCTATCATAAATCTCGTTCGACTGAATGGTTTCACACGGCAAAGTTAATGTTTTTCCCTCACAGACAGCAACCATTCGACGACTTCTTTCAAGAAAAAAAACGCCTGTCCTTGTTTCCCTCACTGAAAGCACCAGTTTCGCTTGCTCCTAAAGATGCTTCATTCCAGGCAGTCGCCACATCCGTTGCTCCAGTCAGTGCAAGACGTCCTCTGTCAGTCCAAAGCGCCGGCAAGCATTGTGCGCCTCCCCGTTGGACTCCCGGACTTGTTGCTCAAACTCTTTTTGGGGTTCATGTCTTTGTTTTTGTCATTGATATAAGGTGGGTTCTATTAATTAGCTTTGCTAGATTCCGCAGCAATCTTCGAGGTCAAATTGTCAGTGATCGAAGGAGTTATGCGGGCATAACGACTGAGTGAACTGGCAATTTGAGCCGAAGAGATACCGAAAGATGGCAAAACGGAATCCCATCTTCCAACAGTAATTTTTCGGCGGTAATTAATAGAACCCACCATAAGGCAGATGTAGATCATGATAATCTATGCTTGAAAAACCATGACGACTGGGCCTGTGGTCTGAAGAAAACGAACAAGATGTTGATACTGAACTTTTCTCTATGGGTGGATTCTATTAAGCCGGGAGATGTTCTCTCTCGGCTTCATCAGTCTTGGTTACTTACACTCAATCCATATTGTAAGAATGAATACGATGTCGACTTGAAAATCGCATTTGAAACCAGTTTCGAAAGCGCTAAAGAATGGAGATTCGAGTCTTCAGTACGTCTCTTAGGATAACGGCGTGATTTTTGACGGGGTTGCGAAAACCATAGAGTAGCGTTACGTTATGAAATCCACTTTCGCAAATCTGCATTACGAGACGATCTACAGCCTCGTTGTCAGACAGTTCCATTCGGTATTCCTCGGCGAACTTGTCCCAGTTGTCGTATGGGTTTTCATGGAAAAAATGCCGCAGACCAATAGACGGCGTGACGTCTTTTGCCCAGATGTCGTATTTCAACTCGCTCTTTTTGACGCCTCTTGGCCAAACTCGGTCTACGAGAATGCGCAGACCGTCTGATTCCTCGGCCGGTTCATAAACTCTTTTCAGTTGTATCGTAAGATCCATTTCCTTACTTGTCTATCAGTCGGCGGTGTGCATGTGCTTGCATTTGCCACTGTATTCATCAATGTCAATGCGGATGATGTTCACCCGGTGAAACGACTTCTCACTGTATTTGTATCCTATCTGTCGGTAGTCAGAAGAAAGTTTGTCAACCAGCAGGTGTAGGGCATTCATTCTCTCTTCTTTTTCGAGATGAATATTAGCCGTTCCTCGCAGCAACACACTCTCATACTCCGTTGTGAAGTTACGGGGCAGCAGATGGACACGCCCGATGATGCAGAACGACACCTTCGGATGAGCCTCTAAAGCCTTCAGCTTATGCCCTTCGGGCGCACAATGGATATAGATGGAGTGGTCGCCGTCCCACACAAAGTTCAGCGGCACTCCATAACCGGAACCGTCGATGTCCTGCATCGACAGCACGCCGTACTCGCTCTCACGCAACAATTGAAGAGCTCTGGCTTCGTCCATCAGCCGGTCCTGCCGACGGACCGTATCATTGACGTAGTTCATGCGCTTAACCCTTAATCATGGTGATAATCATCTTGAAAGGCTTGTCAGCCCTAACGGCATGGCGTGCGCCAGCAGGGATGACGAGTGCCTGGCCAGCAGCTACATGCAGTTCCTCGCCTTCAAGGATAAAGACCATCTCACCGTCGATGACCTGCAGCAGAGCGTCATAGGGAGCCTGATGCTCGCTCAAACGCTGCCCCGCATCAAATGAGAACACTGTGATGCTGCCAGCCTCATTATGCAGCAGCTCGCGACTTATCACACTACCCTCAGCATAAGCGACAAGGGCGTCAGGGGTGAAAACTTTTCCTTTTTCAAACTTTGCCATATCTTTCAGACTTATGATTACGATGAATCGGGCAGGCCTTCCTGTTAGGAAGTACCCACCCGAATCAAGACAGACTATATAATTTAACCAATCATTTTCTTCATGTCTTCATCGACTGTCGTAATGGTGCCGAGACCAAAGCTGTCCTGCAACACCTTCAGCACACCGGGAGAGACGAAGGCCGGGAGCGTAGGGCCGATGTGGATGTTCTTGATGCCTAAACTCAGCAGGGCGAGAAGCACGATAACGGCTTTCTGCTCATACCATGCGATATTGAACACGATAGGCAGTTGGTTGACATCTGCTGCTCCAAAGAGTTCCTTTAACTTCAGAGCGACCACAACCCAAGAGTAGCTGTCGTTGCATTGACCGGCATCCAGCACCCGTGGAATGCCGTTGACGTCTCCCAAGTTCAATTTGTTGTACTTGTACTTCGCGCATCCAGAAGTCAGAATGACGACGTCTTCAGGCAGCGCTTTGGCAAAGTCCGTATAGTAGTTGCGGTTCTTCATTCTTCCGTCGCAGCCGCTCATCACGATGAATTTCCTGATAGATCCGCTCTTCACGGCATCCACAATCTTGTCGGCCAGTGCGATGACCTGGTGATGGGCAAAGCCGCCGACGATCTCTCCTGTTTCCAAAGGTTCTGGTGCTTGGCATTGACGGGCCATCTCTATCACCTCAGAGAAATCCTTGTGTCCGTCTTTGCCCAGAGGAATATGCTTCCATCCGGGGAAACCAGTCGAGTTGGTGGTGAACACGCGGTGCCGATAGTTGGCATTCGGCAGAGGCGGAACAATACAGTTGGTGGTGAAGATGATGGGTCCGTTGAAGTGTGAAAATTCCTCCTTCTGTTGCCACCAGGCGTTGCCGTAGTTGCCCACCAGGTTGCTGTATTTCTTCAGTTGGGGGTAGTAGTGGGCGGGCAGCATCTCTCCATGCGTGTAGACATCCACGCCTGTTCCCCGTGTCTGCTCCAGCAAGTCCTCGATGTCGAGCAGGTCGTGACCGCTGACAAGTATGCCGGGCCGCTTTCCGACACCCAGCTTCACGTGGGTCGCCTCAGGATTTCCAAATCGCCCAGTATTGGCTTTGTCGAGCAGTGCCATCACATTGACACCGTAGCTGCCTGTCTCCATCACGAGGTCGAACAGTTCCTTGTCGGTGGAAGTGGTGGAACTGATGGTGGCGAGGGCACGCTCCATGAAGTGGATGATTCCACGGTCTTTGTATCCAAGTCTGCTGGCATGTTCATAGTAGGCAGCCATTCCCTTGAGGCCGTACATTGTGAGTTCCTTTAGCGAGCGGCGGTTTACATCCGTCTCTTTTAATACGCCGACCTCACGTCCTTTGATTTCATAGTCCTCAGGAGACACTCTCAGATTCACTTCTTCCGTGTCGGGCAGCGCAATCTGACGCCCATGGGCCAGCATCGCCAAATTCTCCTTGAGCTTGAAGGCGGCGGCTATTTTTGCCTTAATGCTGTCGTCGTCGAAGTTTGCGTTGGTGATGGTGGCGAAGAGACCGTCTACGATAATCCCGTCAGTCTCTTTGGGTACTTCTACTTGATGCTCATTCAGAAGGTTGGCTATGGTGCCAATACCCTTCAGCGCAAAGAGCAGCAGGTCCATGAGATGGGCTGTAGCAGGTTGCTTTCCACAAACGCCGCGCAGGATGCATCCTGTTCCAAAGGCTGTCTCCTGACACTGATAACAAAACATCTGTCTTTCCATTTCCTATATTGTTTTTATTGTTTGTTGCTATTGTCCGTCTCACCCTGCTCCATCTTGATGAATCCCGGGAAAATCAGATTGTTCTCGATAGCCACATGTTCCTTCAGATTCTGGAAGAAGTCATACAGCTCGTGGTTCATCAGCCGATAGGAAGCGCATCCGTCAGATGGCGTGGTGAAGTTCTCCGTCAGGTCGGCTATGTGCTGCCATGTTTCTCCTGTGTTGTCATGCTCCAGCATCATCTGGCGGATGGGGTAAAAGACGCTGCCGCAATGGAAGGGAGCAGCCTCCCGGTGCTCCTCATGGGCTGCAAAGATTTCATAGAACTGCGGGAAGAGAACTTGTTCCTCCTTTGCAAAGTGGGAATCCAGTTCTTCGAACGATTCGACCACAGCCTTTCTGATGTCGTGCAACTCCGGATGCTTGTCACCGTGCGCGCGCTCCACTTTCTCCACCAGTCTCTGTAATTCCTCATGATGCTGATGGAAGGAGCGGTGATGCTTTTTCAGCACATAGTCCACAAGCAGGTCCAAAGGCCATGCGGTGAAATTTGGTGCCGTGCCGTCCGTCTCGTCCTGGTCCAGTCGAGCCAAAACGTTTGTGGGGTCCAGTCCTTTCTTCCGGCAGGCTTCCTTCAAGGTGTCACTGCCGTGGCAGCAATAGTCTATTCCGAACGTCTCGAAGAGCTTTGCCCGGTTGAAATCCTCAGCGACGATGGCGCCAACGCTCATTTCTTCATTTATCTGCATATTGTCATTCTTTACGTTACTGTTGCAAAATTACGCCTTATTATTATCGATTACCAATATTATTCACGGTTAATTTCTATATCATTCATCGTTTTTACCGATGAATGAGGCGGTGTTGTGCGGCAAATAACGTAACTTTGCAAGCAAATCAAAGCAATGTATGAAGGAACAAAAATTTAAATTGGAGAGGCCAGCATACCATTCTACAGATGTCAGGCACCAGTGTCGGTTCCAGTTCTGTTTCTATCGTAATAGGGAGGATTAGAAAAATGGAGATAAGGCAATTGCGCTATTTTGTCAATGCAGCCAAGACGTTGAGCTTCACCGAAGCTGCCCGCTTGTCGAATGTTGCCCAAAGCACTCTGTCGCAGCAGGTGAAACAATTGGAGATTGAATTGGGCGTGCCGCTGTTCCATCGCCTGGGTAAGCGAATACAATTGACTACTGAGGGAGAGACATTTCTTGCCGACGCAGAGAAGTTGCTTGATGACACTCGACAGGGGCTGCAACGACTTTCCGACATGAAGGAGTTGCAAGGCGGCAGTCTGAGCATAGGCCTCGCTTCTGGGCTTGGCCTTTCGGCATTGCTCACGGATGTGCTCACCGAGTACAACAAGCGATATCCCAAAGTGGTGTTGAACATTCACCAGTTGGCGGCTCCGTTGTTGCCGGACCAGTTGAGGAACCACGACCTGGACCTTGCTGTGACCTTTACACCCCGAGAGATGGATGACGATCTGCATGCCGAGCCGCTGTTCGCCACCCGAATCTGTGCCATTGTCAGCGAGCACCATCCCTTGGGGTCTCTTCCGTCGGTCGGCTTGCACCAGCTCGCCCGTCATCCCTTGGTCTTGCCCAGTCGTGATTTGATTGTTCGTCGCAGTATCGAATCATCGGCTCGAAAGCTGGGCGTAGAACTCCATCCGCAGGTGGAGATAGACGCCATTTCTCACATATTATATATGGTGCGCAGCGGACGATGGATGAGTATATTGCCCGACGCCGCCACGTTGGCCGTGAGGGGACTGGTGCACATTCCCTTGGAGCCTTCCATACCACTGCCTACGTCGGTCCTCACGCTCTCCGACACCTATCAGCGCAAGGCGGTGACGGAATTTGTGCGATTGTTGGGCGAGAGCGCCCGTCTGCTGCTGCAAACTCGCAACACGACCTGCGACGTCTGTGGTGAGACATTCTTGGCGGAATAATTATCTACTGCCAGTCTGTACATCTTGCCCTTGCTCGTATTTCTCGGATTACGTTGTTGCGTGGATAGTCGGCTTTTGCCTCTGCCATAGTGCGATACATCTCACTCAAACGCATGGCAGAGGCTTTTTCGTAAGAACATTTTTCTCAACACCATTGCTTTTGCCTTGTGAACTCCATGTCCCCTCACTCGTTGCTTTCCATGTTTTTTTATACTAAAGCTCCCCGCTCCTGCACGGACGGAATGCTGTGCAAGGACGGGGAGGTAAAGACGTGTCTTCAAGGGGAATGCCGCGAGGACAACACTTGTCTCAATATTAAATCGAAATGAGAACTGGGTACTCAATGCCGGTCAGGCACCGTGGAACATATATTCCTTTTGGATGTCTGCCGTCAGAAGTGTGAACAGTTCCTCTTGCAGCTCGTCGGCAACTTCAATAGCCTTGGTCAGTGTGCGGTCGCTGAATGTCTGCAGAAGGTCCTGGGCGTGAAGTGGCTGCGAATGGCAGACGGCCATATATTGCTCCTCCATCTCACGCTGGCGCTGGTCGGTCTCAGCCTCAAATTCGGCCCATCTCTTTTTTATCAACGGCGCATAGCGGTTATAGTTGACCATCCCGAGAGCCATCACCTTGCGGAACTTCCAGTAGGCGGAGTCGGCGCTCGAGTGGTCTGTTCCCACGGTGTAGGCCTTGGGATAGGATGTCACTCCCTGATAGAGGGGCAGGAACACGCCGAGGTCGGCCATGCCCATTGCCACGTAGTTGACGCGCCCGATGGCCTTCGGCAGCCAGGGACGAACCTGCAGGAGATGGGTCTGGGTGGTGCGGAAGATGGACACTGGGCGATATTTTTCCTTGGGATTGCCGTGCAGATAGGGGTCGTGGTCGGTGCCGTCGTAATGGAAGCGGAATGCCTGGCGCAGGTCGGCAATGCTGATGGGACGCGCGGCCTCGGCATAGACGGGGAACGTGTTCTTGGCGACATCGTTCTTCAAGGCGGGCGAGAACATCTGCTGCAAGCCCCACACGCGCGGATAGTTGTAGGTGGTGTCGAGCTCTACGTCGCGCGCATAGGCCTCATGGAAGTCAAACTTACCCTTGGCGGGGTCGTAGAGGCCGTTCTTCTGGGCGAACTCTATCAAGTCGGCAGAGGCGATGAAGTTGTCGTGGTCCTGCGGATCATAGTCACGGAAACGGCTTTGGTTGCCAGTGACGAAATACTTATCCTCGGGAATGCGGCAGGCCAGATAGCGATGCCCGCAGCAGGACTCGAGATACCATATTTCCTTGTCGTCAACGAAACTGATGCCATAGCCCTCGGCGGAGCCGTGTTTCTCGATGAGAGAGGCCAGCCGTTCCACACCCTCGCGGGCAGAGTGGATGTAGGGCAACACCACATTATATATACTGTTCTCGGCCAGGCCGCTCTCCACCAATGGGTCGTACTTCAGCGCCTCGTCGCTGCTGAAGATGGTCTCGGTGGAGCTCATGCCCACACCAGCGGTGTTGAAACCAGCGCTGCCCCACTCTCCGTGAAGATGAAAAGGCGACAGGGCACCGTAGCCCAGGGCCTTGGGAGGCAACGGGCAGCGGAAGGAGCTGTCACGGGCGACAAACTCCTTGGGGCCCTCGTCGGTGTCCTTGAAAATTTCATAGTTCTTTGCCACCATTGCATTCCAGTCCTCCGAGCGGCAGCTGATGAGTGACCCGTCGGCCGTCATCCTCTTACCAACAATAATGGTGGTACACTCTGATGGGCAGTGACCCAACTTGTCCTTGTTTGTTTCCATAGTTTTTCTTGTTTATAGAACGGCTTCACCCCTTGTCTCCTCAGACTGAGTTTTCTGTTTCGGTCAGTCCGATGTTCCAGGTGTCCCGTCCTGTTACAACTGCTAAATTAATGGTTTTTACTTTGAAAAACAAGAACTTCGACTGTAACAACGGCACTTTTAACAAGTTTTTATCGCGAAGGGCGAATTCAAATAGTGACAGCGATTTTGGAAACTGATAGGCACGACCGACAAATGGCTGTTTTATAAATCATCTTTTCTTGAATTTCTTGCCACATTCAGTGCATTGATAGATTTGTCTGTTTGCCCGCCTTCTTGTTCAATGCCACTACCTTTTCGCTGCCACATTTGGGACACCACGGCAACTGTTTATCTTCAAAAAGAAAGTTAAAGTCTTTTTCGCTTATGCCCGATAAGAGGCAATTCCTACTTTTTGGTAACTATCCCTCCTTTTTGTGCCTTCTTGCAGTGAATGGTTTTTCGTTGTATCTTTGCATCGTCAATCAGAGATAAAACCTCTGACAAAGGTATTAAAAAACAAGTATAATAAAATAAATAAAAGAAAGGAAACAAATTATGGCAAATGTAGTTTTAATTGGTGCAACAGGTTTTGTAGGTTCTCACATTCTGAACGAGTTGGTGAATCGCGGTCACAAGGTAACCGCTGTTGTTCGCGACACTGCCAAACTGACCAAGAACGACCTGGTGACCCCCGTGAAGGAAGATGTTGCCAACGTGGATGCCATCGCAAAGCTGGCTGAGGGCAAGGATGCCATCATTTCCGCATACAATCCAGGATGGTCGAATCCCGACATCGCCGAGCTCATCCAGTCCAACTATCCCCGTATTCTGGAGGCAGCCAAGAAATCGGGCGTGAAGCGTCTGCTCATCGTCGGCGGTGCCGGCACGCTGTTCTGCGCTCCCAACCTCCGTGTGGTTGACTCCGGCGCAATACCTGAGAGCATGATGGGTGGTGTGCGTCCATTGGGCGACTTCTATCTCAATACGCTGACGAAGGAGAACGACATCGACTGGATTTTCTTCTCTCCCGCAGGCACTTTCGACGAGAAGGGTACCCGTACTGGCAAGTATCGTCTGGGAAAGGACGACCTTATCGTTGACCCAGCCACCAAGAGCAGTCACATCTCCGTGGAGGATTATGCCAAGGCTATGGTGGACGAACTTGAGACCCCTGCTCATCACAAAGAGCGCTTCACAATTGGATATTAATTCGCAGATTGTAATTATGGTTTAATTCCTGGGGAGTTCTGCTCTATTAGCGGGACTCCCTTTTCATACACTAATAAATTCTTTATAAAGACGGATGTCGATGGCGCGATGCAATTCTTGAAAGACCATTATGATGGTTATTCCTGTAACCCAATTTAAAGGAGCACACCGTAGGGAATGGCTTCGTGGGAGCACGATTCTCAAAGAAGGAAAATAATAAGGATGTAAACATTAATTAGACAAAGATGAAGACAAGAGTATTTTTAAAGGACCTCTTTCAGCAACAGCCAAAAGTTGAGTTTTACGACGAGCGGATTTCTAAGGCCGCAGATGCCATCCGTCAGGCTGACTATGTGCTGATTGGTGCCGGGGCAGGACTTTCTACTGCCGCCGGATTGCGCTATGACGGTGAAGAGTTTCAAGAAGAGTTCCGCCCCTGGATAGAGAAGTATGGCATCACCGACCTTTACTCTTCATCTTTCTATCCCTGGCGCAGTGAAGAAGAGCGATGGGCGTATTGGGCAAAGCACATCAACTTCATCAGATTCCGACCCGGAGCCACGCCGCTCTATCGTGCCTTGTTTGGCTTGGTGAATCAGAAAGACTACTTCGTCATCACCACCAACGTAGACGCGCAATTCGAGAAGGCAGGCTTTGACCGTCACCGCATCTTTGCCGTACAGGGGGACTATGGCTATTTGCAGTCCATCACCGGAATGCCGCGAAAGCTTTACTATAATGAAGACCTGGTGGAAAGAATGGTTGCTCACACCAATGACTGCCGTATTCCATCTGTCATGGTGCCTCACTGCCCAGACAACGGCGAGCTGATGACCCCGAATATCCGGGTGGACGACACGTTTGTGGAAGACGACAATTGGCACAGGCAGTCGGCAGCCTATTATGATTTTCTGAAGAAAGCAGAGAACAAGAGGCTCGTGCTCCTTGAGTTTGGGGTAGGATTCAACACGCCCTCCATCATCCGTCTGCCTTTCGAACAGATGGCACACGATTTTGGTCACACAACACTCGTCCGCTTCAACAAGGATGAGTGCTTCACATTGTTGAACGGTTTCCGCTCATTCATTCCTGTCTCCGAGCGATTGGACGTGGAACTGATAGAAAGTTTGTCCCATAAGGTGAATGCCCGACAGGAAACGACTGTGGTTAAGGGTTAGTCGGTGACGACATCCTTCACCACGTCGTCAAAATGTTCTTTTGCCCAACCGATGAGCTGGGTGATGAACGGCATGAGCGATTTGCCCGTTTCTGTCAGCCTGTATTCCACTTTTGGCGGCACTTCGGGATAGACTTTCCTTGATATCAGATTAAGAGACTCAAGGCTCTTCAATGTCGCTGACAGCATCTTCTGAGAGCAATCGGTCATCAGACGTCGCAGTTCATTGAAACGCATTACACCTTCCTTACTTTCGTTGATGGAATACAATACCAGCAACGACCACTTGTCACCAAACTTACTTACGACCTGACGGATGGGACAAGTCATATATGCCGGGTCTATTTCTTTTTGTTTCTTTGCCATGTTTTGTCGTTTTGCGCAAAGTTACATCAAAGTTTCCAAAAGTTAGCAAGTTTCCAATTTTATTTTGATAAAAACATGTTCGCCGACCTGTTTTCGTTTGTCCGCACATTGTCCATATCCGACCTGAAAAACTGAGAACTGTGC
>JBMNUW010000088.1:0-12762 GCA_050946475.1 Prevotella sp. | reverse complement strand
GTACTATTCAGCACCAGTTTCATTAGAATCAAAAAATTATTGAAACGAATGTTGGAGATTGTTCAGCAAGAATAAAAACTCTCAATAAATTGCTAATATTAGGAAAAACGTTTATATTTGCAGAAAGGAAATAGAATATGATGGACTTTTTGAATTTCATGACAGACTATCTAATCGGGGTGATCATTTTCTTTGTGGTCATAGGCATTATTCTTGGTGTTGCCTTTATCTGGCATGACATCAAAGAATTCAAGAAACTTCCGGAAGAAGAAAGGAAGAATTATAAGGAGGAGCTAATGAAGGAAGAATACAAAAGAAAATACAAGAAGAAAGTCGAGAAACGTTGGAAGCATCGTGGACGTTTGGTGAATATTCCTGGCACAAAATCCTATATTTGGTTGGATGACTGAATGAATCGTATTTTCCTACCATAAATAGAAGTGCTATTTTTGTGAAGAAATTCACAGAAATAGCACTTTCAGTTATGGAAGACAGGACACAGCGGTTTGTGACAAAAATCTTTTAGAATGATTCTCAAGCAAAGGAACGCATCAATGAACTAAAGATTACGATGTGAAAATGTATAAACTTTGTTATTGCTTGGCTTACCTTGCATACAAAGGCTATTCATAGTCATCAATGACGCTGTTGATGAAATCCATCATAGGCTTGGCCGTTTTGAAGATGTCTGTGAGAGAACTCTTCCATCGGTCCGATGTAAAGAAATCATCGGAGATACAGTGCCAGACACAATAATCCTTCATGCGAAGATAGTCGATGAACTCATAGTCACGTGGAAAGTCTTTAGGAGCTGTTTTCAGTCGGGCCAGTCCGAAGCCCTTGGTTGTAGAAGGATTTTCTTCCGTCCATTCACCCTCGTTGGCATAACCAAAATACTTTATAAACTTCCCGTTTTCTACGGTCCGTCTCCAAGCATCGATGTTGCCCATGATTTCATTTCGCATGGAGGTGAGGATGTTGGTGGGTAACCAGTAGGCTCCACCGCCGAGCATACAATTGCCTGGCTGTAGGTGAACATAATAGCCTGCATGGAGAGATTTCTTGCCGTGGGCGGAGATATATGCGCCGAAATGCCGCTTGTAGGGTGATTTGTCTTGACTGAATCGTATGTCGCGATTAAAGCGATAACAGCAATCTTTCGGAACAAGATGAGCTATCGAAGAATCAAATTTGGCTATGGTGGCTATGATGTCTGCCACGCCGTTTTCGAAATCTTTCTTGCAGAAGAGATACTCGTCCCTATGTTTATCCATCCACTGGCGGTTGTTGTTAGCTGCTACTTCTTTGAGAAATTTTAGTATTCGTTTTGTATCCATTGATATATTCAAGAATAATTCAGTTGATGGTGTCTACTTGAAATCCTTTCTTGTCAGATAAATTTGCGCATCGTCCGAATAATCTGGCTATTGCTCTATTCCTAAAATTGTCAATAGAGCTTAACGATTATTGCTTAAGACATTATTCCAGTTTGGAGTCTTTCAATTTCTTGGGGCAAAAGTCTTCGAAAGGACATTTGTCACACAGTGGTTTCATGCTCTTGCAAATATATCTTCCATGAAGCAAGAGCCAGTGATGTGCGTTGGCCATGTCTTCGTCAGGAAAGAGCTTGAGAAGAATCTGCTCCACTTTTAAAGGCGTATTGGCTGTGGCTGGTACAAGTCCCATTCGGTGTGCTACGCGATAGACATGAGTATCTACAGGCATGGCGGCGCGACCAAACCATACGGCTTCAATGACATTGGCAGTCTTTCTCCCGACACCGGGAAGACGAATCAATTGCTTAGGGTCATCGGGAACTTCGCCACCGAAATCGCTTTCCAGCATTCGTGCCATGGCTACAAGATTACGTGATTTTGCGTTGGGATAGCTCACTGATTGGATATATTCGTATATGTCCTCCGGTTCGGCTTTCGCCATTTCTTTTGAGGTGGGGTAGCGGGCGAAGAGTGAAGGAGTGACTTGATTGATACGTTTGTCGGTGCACTGAGCAGAGAGCATCGTGGCCACGAGCAATTGAAAGAGCGAACCGAACTGAAGTTCGGTGGTTACCTTTGGTTGTTTCTCGTGGAAATAAGCCAGGAGTTTTTCTATTCTTTCTTTTCTTGTCATAGCTAAATAAAAAAAGCGTACCGAAGGAAGAACCTGCGGTACGCTTCTATGTTTAGATAAATTTTTGCTCTTCCTTTAGTATTCGCCCCAGGCCTTTATGTCGATGTCTTCCGGTTTAAGGGTACAGAAGGCATTGATGAAGGCAGATGCCAATCGGCTGTTTGTGATGAGGGGAATGTTAAGGTCGATGGCAGCACGGCGAATTTTATAACCGTTGGTGAGTTCATGAGGTGTAAGGTCCTTTGGAATGTTAACCACCATATCGATTTTCTTCTCGTGGAGCAGTTTGAGGGCCTGTGGTTCCTGTCCTTCTTCGGAAGGCCAGAATACACGCGTGTTGGCCACGCCGTTGTCTTCCAGATACTTTGATGTTCCTCCTGTGGCATACAGTTGATAGCCATGATCAAGAAGCATCTTTGCAGCATCAAGCATTTCAGCTTTCTGCTTTGCACCACCAGTGGAGAGCAGCACGGTGTGCTTGGGAATGCGCTGACCAACGGAGAGCATACTCTTGATGAGAGCTTGATTGGTATCATCGCCCAGACAGCCCACCTCACCTGTTGAGCTCATGTCTACACCAAGCACAGGGTCGGCCTTTTGGAGTCGGTTGAAAGAGAACTGGCTGGCTTTGATGCCTACATAATCAAGGTCGAAGAGGTTCTTGTTCGGCTTTTCTACAGGAACTCCCAGCATGACCTTAGTGGCAAGGTCTATGAAATTCAGTTTCAGAACCTTAGACACGAAGGGGAAAGAGCGACTGGCACGGAGGTTACATTCGATTACAAGAATGTCGTTCTCGCGAGCCATAAACTGAATGTTGAATGGACCGGAGATGTGGAGCTCCCTTGCTATCTGACGACTGACGCGCTTGATGCGGCGTACAGTCTCTACATAAAGCTTCTGTGGCGGGAACTGAATTGTGGCATCACCTGAGTGTACACCGGCAAACTCAATGTGCTCGGATATGGCATAGGCTAGGATTTCTCCTTCCTTTGCTACGGCATCCATTTCGATTTCCTTAGCATGCTCAATGAATTTGGAAACCACTACCGGGTGATCCTCACTGACGTTGGCAGCCAACTTGAGGAAACGCTCAAGTTCCTCTTTGTTGGAGCAGACGTTCATGGCTGCTCCGGAAAGAACATAGGAAGGACGAACGAGAACAGGGAAGCCTACGCGATCAACGAATGCGTCAATGTCGGCCATGGATGTCAGTGCGCTCCATTCAGGCTGATTGATGCCGTTGCGAGAGAGCATACTGGAGAACTTGGCACGGTCCTCGGCATTGTCGATGTCCTTGGCGGAAGTGCCAAGAATAGGCACATTCTCTGCATCAAGGAATACGGCGAGGTTATTTGGAATTTGTCCTCCTGTGGAGACGATGACACCATGAGGGGCCTCCATCTCGATGATGTCCATTACGCGCTCGAAGGTCAATTCGTCAAAATAAAGTCGGTCGCACATGTCGTAGTCTGTACTCACTGTCTCGGGGTTGTAGTTAATCATGATGCTACGGTAACCCTGTCGGCGAATGGTGTTGAGTGCCTGCACGCCGCACCAGTCGAATTCTACAGAGGATCCGATTCGATAGGCGCCCGACCCTAATACGATAACGCTGCGATGGTCATTGCTGAATGTTACGTCGGAGGCCACGCCTGCATAGGTAACATAGAGATAATTGGTTTGAGCTGGATATTCGGCTGCAAGAGTGTCGATTTGCTTTACGACGGGAAGAATTCCCATGCTCTTGCGTTTCTTGCGCACCACGAGTACGGCTTGATGCATATTGTTCATCTCTTGCTCCAGACCGACGGCCCGTGCAATCTGGAAGTCGGTGAATCCATAGACTTTTGCCTCGCGCATTAGGTCGGCATCCAGTGTGTTGATGTTGCTTCGCTTCAGCCGTTCGTCAATATCAATGATATGTTGTAGCTTGTAGAGGAACCAGCGATCAATCTTTGTCAGGTCGTGAATTCTGTCAATGGTGTAGCCTCGATGCATGGCCTTAGAGATGACGAATACACGCTTGTCGGTGGGTTCCTTTAGGGCTGATTCTATATCGGGAATTTCCAGTTCCTTGTTCTCCACAAATCCGTGCATGCCTTGTCCTATCATGCGGAGGCCCTTCTGAAGCGCTTCCTCGAAATTGCGTCCAATGGCCATTACTTCGCCTACGCTCTTCATAGATGAACCTAATTCCCTGTCTACGCCGCGGAATTTAGAGAGATCCCAACGTGGAATCTTACACACTACATAGTCGAGTGCAGGCTCAAAGAAGGCACTGGTGGTCTTGGTGACGGAATTCTTGAGATCGAATAGACCATAGCCCATGCCGAGCTTGGCGGCTACGAAGGCAAGAGGATAACCTGTTGCCTTAGAAGCAAGGGCAGATGAACGAGACAGACGAGCATTGACTTCAATGACACGATAGTCTTCACTTTGGGGGTCAAAGGCATATTGCACATTGCATTCGCCCACGATACCGATATGGCGCACAATCTTGATGGAGAGAGCACGCAACTTGTGATATTCAGAATTGGAAAGAGTCTGTGACGGAGCAATGACTATTGACTCGCCGGTATGGATGCCCAGTGGGTCGAAATTCTCCATGTTACATACTGTAATGCAGTTGTCGTAGCGATCGCGAACTACTTCATATTCGATTTCCTTCCATCCCTTAAGGCTCTTTTCAACAAGAACTTGCGGGGAGAAAGAGAATGCTTTTTCACAGAGCTTGCGCAATTCGTCATCGTTGTCGGCGAAACCGGACCCCAGTCCGCCAAGTGCATAGGCAGCACGTACTATGACAGGATAGCCTAAGACATTAGCGGCAGCCAATGCCGTCTCGGTATCTTCGCAAGCTTCGCTCTTAATGGTCTTTACATTAATTTCTTCCATTTTCTCAGCGAAGAGCTCTCGGTCTTCCGTGTCCATAATGGCTTGAACGGGAGTTCCCAGTACGCGGACACCATATTTTTTAAGCACTCCGCTTTTATAAAGCTCTACTCCGCAGTTAAGGGCCGTTTGTCCGCCGAAGCTGAGGAGAATTCCGTCGGGACGCTCTTTTGCGATGACACGCTCAACAAAAGCCGGTTGTACAGGGAGAAAATAGATTTGGTCTGCTACGCCCTCACTGGTTTGGACGGTGGCGATATTGGGGTTGATGAGTACAGTGGTGACACCTTCCTCACGCAAAGCCTTCAGAGCTTGTGAACCAGAATAATCGAACTCTCCTGCTTCGCCGATTTTCAGGGCGCCAGAGCCAAGGAGCAATACCTTCTTTATATCTTGATCTTTCATGATGTCTTATTTCAGCGATTCTACGAATTTGTCGAACATAAATTCTGTGTCTACAGGACCCGAGCAAGCTTCTGGGTGGAACTGAGAAGAGAACCAGGGCTTGGTTTTGTGGCGGATTCCTTCATTTGAACCATCGTTCATATTGACAAAGAGTTCTTCCCAGTCTTTGTCCAATGTGGTGGCGTCGACAGCATAACCATGGTTTTGCGACGTGATGTAGCATTTGTTGGTGCCAACAAGGCGAACTGGCTGGTTGTGGCTGCGGTGTCCGTACTTTAACTTGTAGATATTTGCTCCGGCTGCTTTTCCAAGCAGCTGGTTGCCCATACAGATTCCGCAAATAGGTTTGCTGGAAGCAGACATTTGCTTGCGAATGATGTCAACTGCATCTTGACAAGTATCGGGGTCGCCAGGACCATTTGCAAGGAAAAGACCGTCGAAATCCATATCAGTGTAGTCGTAGTTCCAAGGTACTCGAATTACTTCAACTCCACGATTAATGAGACAACGAATGATATTGGCCTTGACGCCGCAATCCACGAGCACCACTTTCTTGCCGGCTCCTTCATTATAGCGGATAATTTTCTTACAAGAAACCTTGTCGACGAAATTGACACCTTCGTAATGAGCCTCTGGAATATTGTCAGGGTCATCGTCGAAAATAATCTTGCCCATCATTACACCATGGGAACGCAATACTTTTGTGAGTTCACGAGTGTCGATACCAGTGATGCCTGGCACTTTCTCGCGTTTCAGCCATTGGGCGAGGCTCTCTTTTGCGTTCCAGTGGCTGTATTGTTCACTATAGTCAGCGACAATGATAGCTGATGCGTAAATTCTGTCGCTCTCCATATATGTGGGCAGTCCATTGGGCTCAAAGGTGAAGGGCGGCACTCCATAGTTGCCCACGAGTGGGAAGGTAAGTGTCATCAACTGTCCGGCGTAGGAGGGATCGGTAAGCGACTCGGGGTAGCCCATCATGGCAGTATTGAATACGACCTCGCCTGCTACGGGAGCTTCGTATCCAAAAGACTTGCCGTGGAATTTGGTTCCATCCGATAAGACCAAGGTTACTTTCTTCATTGTTCTATTTAATATTTATCTGTTGCCTTATATTATATTTATAAAGAGAATTCATTCTTCTTCGTTTTTGACGGAAAGTATCGTGTGTCTCCTTCAATAGCGTCTAAGAAAATGATGTGCCATGAGCGTTATCAGAATTTCCGCTCTTTTTGGTAGACATTCTCGATGTAATTGACAAATGCCTGGTTACACAGGCGTGTGCCGCCAGGAGTGGGGAAGTGGCCGGTGAAATACCAGTCGCCCTTGTGGTTGGGGATAGCCTGATGAAGACCTTCTATCGACTGATAGACCAACTGGATGGGTGTTGTCATGCCTTCTGGACGGAGCATTTCCACGATCTTGTCGTTGATTTGCTCTACGGAAAACGGCTCGTAGATATCACGCACGACATTGCGCATTTCATCTACTGGCTTTTTCAACTCTTCCATGCAATTATGGTATGTATGATCAATGAGCTCGAAGAGTTGATTTTCCTTGATGAGCTCGATTGTAGCGCGGAATACGCAAAATTCCTCTAGGCGTGGCATGTCGATGCCGTAATAGTCGGGATAGCGGATTTGAGGTGCGGAGCTCACAACGACAATCTTTTTCGGGTGTAGCCGGTCGAGGATATGGAGAATGCTTTCTTTTAAGGTGGTGCCTCGCACAATACTGTCGTCAATGATTACGAGGTTGTCAACATAGGGACGAATGCTTCCGTATGTGATGTCGTAGACATGGGCTGCAAGGTCGTTGCGTGCATTTCCCTCGGTGATAAATGTGCGGAGCTTGATATCTTTCCAAGCCACCTTTTCGAGATGTACAGACTCGTCTAGAATCTGCCTGAGCTCTTCTTCAGATGGCTTGTGGTCAAGCTCCTGGATTTTTTTGATTTTCTGTTCGTTGGCATAATGTTCGAAACCTTGCAAAAGTCCATAGAATGCCACTTCTGCAGTGTTTGGAATAAAGGAGAGTACAGTGTGACTGGTGTCATAGTCCACTGCTTTGAGTACTTGAGGTGTGAGTTGTTCTCCCAGTTTTTTGCGTTCTTGATAGATGTCTAAGTCAGAGCCGCGGCTGAAATAGATGCGCTCGAAGCTACAGGCGGCATCGCCTTTGCGATCCAGAATCCGCACGATGGTGGAAGAGCCGTCACTTCTCACCAGTAGTGCGCAGCCTGGTTCAAGTTCATGTATGTCCTCAGCTTCGAGGTCGAATGACGTTTGAAGAACAGGACGCTCGCTGGCAACGGCAACAACTTCCTCGTTGCGATAGTAGAATACTGGCCGGATGCCCCAGGGATCACGCATGGTGAACATTTCTCCCGAGCCCGTTATGCCGCAGACAACGTAACCTCCGTCAAATTTGTCCATAGTGGTACGGAGTACATTTTCCATCTTCACGTGGCTGTCGATATAACGTGTAATTTCGGTTTCCTGGAGCTGCAGCTTCTTGGCTTCCACAAAGTTACGTTCCACTTCCCGGTCAAGTCGATGACCCATGAGTTCGAGCATGATGTAGCTGTCGCTGTAGATGCGCGGGCATTGTCCCTGGCGCACTAGACCTTTAAATACTTCCTCTACATTGGTCATGTTGTAGTTGCCGCAGAGACAAAGGTTCTTGGCTCTCCAGTTGTTGCGCCTCAAAAATGGATGAACGTATTTAAGCCCGCTCTTGCCCGTGGTGGAGTAACGCAGGTGGCCCATGTAGAGCTCTCCGGCGAACGCAAGCTCTCGATGGGCAAATGAAGCGTCGTCGAGTTGCTCGGCCTTGACCTCTTTCAACTGCTGGTGGGCAGCGGCAAAAATCTCCGTTATGGCGTTTGGACCTTCAGCTCTTTCACGGAACATGTATTCGTTGCCGGGTTTAGTGTTAAGTTTCACCGATGCGATACCGGCTCCTTCCTGTCCGCGGTTGTGCTGTTTCTCCATCATAAGATAGAGCTTGTTCAGTCCATACATCCAAGTGCCATACTTCTGCTGATAGTAGCTGAGCGGCTTTAACAGTCGCACCATTGCTACACCGCAGTCCTCGTGAATGTTTTTTTCCATTCTTCTGTCGTTCTCCTGTATTTCTGAATAAAAAAAAGACTGGAATGTAAAAGAGAATCTTCGATTCACTTCAACCATTCCAATCTTTTTAGTAATATCATAGTGTTTACGTAGTCTTAATTCTTTAATATGCTGACAATCAAGGCTGCAAGTGAGAGTAGGGAAGTGGTGAGGCCTACCCACAGACTCGTGCTGGTTCCGATGCTGGAATTGGTCACCTTGACAGAGTTTGGCTCGACATAGATAATGTCGTTTTGCTGGAGATAGTAGTAAGGCGAATTGAGAATGTTCGCATCCATGATGTTTAATCTGTGGGCGCTCTTGTTCCCTTGTGCATCTTCTCTGATAAGCAGAATGTTGTTTCGCTTGCCGTAGATAGAGAGGTCGCCTGCTTGTGCCAGAGCTTCTACTATACTCATCTTTTCTGTGGTTACCGGTATGACACGAGGTCCTCCCACTTCTCCGATAACAGTAACTCGATAGCTGGCCATGCGTACGGTAATAACGGGATTTTCCGTTGCAGCCATATATGGCTTTATTTTTTCTTTAATAAGATCTTCACATTCACCTTTGGTCAATCCAACCACATGTATCTTACCTACTACAGGGAAATTGATGTTACCAGAGTTGTCTACAAGGTAGCCATAGTTATTGATGGAGTTGCTTCCTCCATAGTTCTGATTGTCAAAGTGAAGATTAAATGGCTTGGACGCTTCTTCATTGGTGGTGTTCACTGTAATGGTAAGCAGGTCCTTAGGCATGATTTTGGCATCGTAAAGGCCATTGTTGGTGGCTAAATTGATAGAATCGATGTTTTGGAAGTAGGTAACTTGCTTAGTTCCTACGCAGCTTCCCATGAAAATCATCATCGTAAATGAGATGAAGATAACGATTAATTTCTTCATTTTTGTTGTATTGAAGCGTTCTATTTAATTGACGTTGCAAAAATACTATTAATTTTTTAAAGTGACAAGTAAAAGAATAAAAACCTTTTGTATGTGTTTAAATTAATTTTTCAAGAGTGCTTTTTCTACGAGTGGAAATGTGTACTTATATTTAATATGCCATTGCCGGCAGTCTTACGGTCACTAAAGGGTGAGGGCGAAGAGATAGTCTGATAGACGATTCATGTAGATTCGTATGGTGCTCGGTACTGGTGACGATTTTGCAAGCGCTGTCATTCGTCTTTCACACGTTCTGGCTTTCGTCCGGGCGAGATGAATGAATGCTTCGGCAATGTGTTTCCCCGGTTTCACAAATCCGAATTTCTCTTGACAGGAACGTTTATCGATGTCATTTTCCATTTTCTTAATAATTTCTTGGAAGTAGGCATTATCCTTCTCTTCGAGTTCGTTGCTCTCTTTAGAAATGATACCCATTAACGCCATGAGCTGGTCCTGGATGGAGTCCCATGGTGTGTCGTTGGTAGTGAGAGCCTTGACTACGCCTATCGTTGCGTTTAATTCATCCAGTTGTCCGAGCAGCTCAATCCGTAAGTCGTCTTTTCCCACTCGTCTTCCATTACCGAGGCTTGTTGTTCCTCCGTCTCCTTTTTTCGTATATATTTTTGCCATAGTTGTCAGTATTTGAGATTACAGTTTTGGAAGTCTGTTTTATGTTGTTGTTAAATGAGATTACATCTTCTGCTTTTAGTTCCAAAAATTTTCATGTTACATAATCTTTGATGTTCCGAGCCTCCTTTCTTTCTTTATCTAGTATTGATAAAGGCCGGTTCCTGGAAAGTGTCAATGTTTGAGCAATACATATATGATAACAGGAGCCCCTATAAACGAGGTGACAGCATTAAGTGGAAGAGCACCCCTATCTCCAGGGAGATTGGTGAGGAGATTACATAGTAGGGCTACTGTACAACCAGTCAGAATGGTAACTGGCAACAATTTTCGATGGTCACCTGACCCGATGAAAAATCGGGCAATGTGAGGAACCGCAAGCGAGATGAAAGCTATCGGTCCGCAGTATGCTGTCACAATGGCAGTTAGAAGTCCTGTAAGAAGCAAAAGGATATTACGTGACGTACGGTAGCTGATTCCCATGTTTTCAGAATAGTACTCGCCAAGCAACATGGCATTAAGTGGTTTGACAAAGAGAAGCGTTGAAAGTGTGATTAAGCTGCACATTGTGGCGAAAAGAGGCATTTGCGCTAGTGACACATTGCCGAAATTACCCATTCCCCATACAGCAAAGTCTTTTACCCCTTCTTCTGTTGCAAAAAAGTTCAAAAGGGTAGTTGCACTGGAGGCTAAATAGCCTATCATGATACCTACGATTATAAGCATAACACTATTCCTTACCCATTTGCTGCAAACCCATATCAATAGGGTGACAATCATTGCTCCAGCGAAAGCAGCTGAAACAGTGGTGAGATGTTGGAGCCAAATGGGTAACAGAACGAAAGAGGGTCCCATGCTCACTAAGGCTACCATCAAACTTGCTCCGCTCGTAACTCCGAAAATATCGGGTGCAGCGAGAGGATTTTTGAAAGCTGTCTGCAATAACAGACCGCTAGCGGAGAGAGCACCACCGGCGAAGAGTGCCGTCAAAGTCTGTGGCAGTCGTGTCTCCAGGACGATGAAGCGCCAGCTTTCCCTTTGGCTCTCACCGCCCGCGAGAATATGGAAGACGTCAGCGATAGGAATGGGTACCGATCCTGCTGCCAGTCCGCCAATAAAAAGAACAACTGCGGCTAATGTCAATGCAAAGTAGACTTTCGCTAATCCCTTTTCCTGCATCTCATTTCTCTTTGTTGTCGGGAACGTATTCTTTGGCTAATCCACCCTCTGAAGTCTCTTTGTAGAGTGAGGGTAAATCGTGTCCTGTCTGTCGCATCACCTCTACGACGTGATCAAAGGATACTCGGTGTTTGCCATCACTGAAGGTAGCATATAGTTGTGCATCGAGTGCTCTGCAGGCTGCGAAGGCATTACGTTCTATGCAGGGAATTTGTACAAGTCCGCATACTGGATCACAAGTCATGCCCAAATGATGTTCCAGTCCCATTTCGGCAGCATATTCAATCTGGGAAGGAGTGCCACCGAAAACTTGGCATGATGCGGCTGAGGCCATAGCACAGGCCACACCTACTTCTCCTTGACACCCGACTTCAGCTCCAGAGATAGAAGCGTTTTGCTTAACAATGTTGCCGAAGAGTCCAGCAGTGGCCAGGGCATGTAGAATTCGAGCTTCGGTGAGGTTGTGTCCTTCAGCAAGATGTACCAAGACACCTGGTACTACGCCACACGAGCCGCAGGTAGGTGCTGTTACTATGGTACCTCCGGCTGCATTCTCCTCACTTACGGCTAAAGCGTAGGCATAGACACGACCTCGACTTTGCAGTGATGGCTTGTAGGCAAGGGCCTTGACATAGTAGGTCGGTGCCTTACGAGCCAGATTGAGTGGACCAGGTAGGGCTCCTTCGTGATTGAGGCCACGTTTCACAGAGTCTTTCATTACTTCCCATACTTCACGTAAATAGTCCCAAATGTCAGGGTCTTCCATCTGTGCCACATATTCCCAGTATCCACGGCCGTTTTGCTCGCACCAGCGCTGAATTTCTCCCAATGTGTTAAGCTCATATACAGGTTTGCTGTAGAAAAAGTCATCTTTGCCGCGTCCTTCTGACAATGCACCCCCGCCAATGCTGTAGACAGTCCATTCGTCGGTGGGATTCTTGTCGCTATTAAGAGACGTAAACTTCATGCCGTTCGGATGGTAAGGCAGAAATATTTCAGGTTTCCACTCAATCGTTACCGGTGCGATCTTGCTCAGCACTTCTCTGATGGCTACGTCGGTGAGGTGTCCCTTGCCTGTTGCAGCCAACGAGCCGTAGAGTGTTACTACAAATTCTGCTGCTTCCGGATGTCGGTGAGCAAAAATGCTGGCGGCATGTTGCGGGGCCATTGTGTGACTGCTGGAAGGTCCTTTTCCTATTCTGAATATATTTTTTATCGATTCCATAAAACTCTCTCAAATGTTACAAGAATAAATTAATAAATTGGAGCGTGTTGTCATAGACTGTTCATTAAATAAGTCGTGTGGTAATATCAATTGCACGTGTCGGTATCATAATGTCATCAGTCTAGAAAATGCATTTTGCTTAATGGCTGTTAATTTCCAGTAATGTGTTCTGTGATAATCTGTTTTATAAGGCCTTTTATAAGGCTATTGTCGTTGTTGATTGGGGATACATTGCATTAAGCAA
>JBMNUW010000087.1:0-12809 GCA_050946475.1 Prevotella sp. | reverse complement strand
ATTTTTTCTGCAATTTCCTCATTAATAAGGATTGTGGTAATTGTGAATTTTAAATAACTTTGCATCGTTTTAAATGAGAAGTCAATGTCACGGGCTTCAACCCTTATGGAAAATCTAACAGTTATGTTAAATAAATACATTTTCACCTTGCTGGCCCTGTCTGCTGCAACGAATGCAATGGCATGGAGCTACAAGAACAATGAAATCAATCTCAATGACACGTCAAAAGTGTATGATCTTGACGAGGTCACTGTCATACGACAATCGAAGGAACAGTACAGGCTGCGCTTTCAGCCTCTGAGTTCATCCATGTATTCTTCTACAGACTTGGAAAACCTGGGGACTCGTGACTTGCGCGAACTGGCCGCTTATGTGCCCAACTTCGTTATGCCAAACTATGGCAGCCGTTACACCAGTTCCTTGTATGTTCGTGGAATCGGCTCACGTGTGAATGCTCCTGCAGTAGGTGTTTACATTGACGGAATGCCCCTGCTGAGCAAGTCAGCATTCAACTTCCACTCCTACGACATTACTCGTGTGGATGTTCTTCGTGGTCCTCAGGGGACTCTCTATGGACTCAATACCGAAGGCGGAATAGTACGTCTCTATACCCGAAATCCCATGAATTATCAAGGTACAGACGTGAATATAGGATTCGGAACCCATCAATATCAGAATTTCAGTCTTTCTCATTACAATAAGGTAAACGACCGCTTCGCCTTCTCGGTTGGCGGTTTTTATAATGGTCAGCACGGATTCTTCAGGAACGTGGGACTGAACAATGCCTACGCAGACAAATATAAGGAGGCCGGCGGAAGACTTAAACTCGTGTTCCAGCCTACGGAGAGGTGGAACATCAATGTACTGGCTGATTATCAATACACCGACCAGAACGGATTTCCTTACGGTATAATAGGGGAGGACGGTCATGCTCAGTCCCCCAACACCAACCGTCAGAGTACTTATCGAAGGAACATGGTGAACACTGCCCTGGACATTAATTTCAAGGCCAACGCCTTCGACTTCAACTCCACGACAAGTTATCAGTATCTCCGCGACTATATGCTGATGGACATCGATTATCAGCCGGAGGACTATATGTATATCACCCAACGGCAGTTGCAAAATTCATTCTCTCAAGAGTTCACCTTGAAGAGCAACCGGCCCGTCGGCGGCTTCTGGAGATGGACAGTCGGTGCGTTCGGCGGATTTCAATGGCTCAAGACCAATGCACCCGTGTATTTCGAAAGTGCCATGGATGACATGCTCAGTACCACCATCTATAATGCCATGTACAACGCCATGCTGAACAGCATTGCCGGTAGAATGATTGCCGGAGGAATGTCGAGAGAATTAGCTTCGCAGATGGCTGCCAGTACGATTGAAAATGCAGGTGGAGTGAGTGTCAATGTAGATATGCAGTCGGTACCGGAAATGTTCCGTACCCCCGTTTTTAATCTTGGCTTCTATCATGAAAGCAATTTCGACATCACCTCTCGACTCACTGCAACACTCGGACTGCGCTACGACTATGAGCACGTGAAATTGCAATACGATACGCAGGCAGCCATGTCAACGGCCGTCAACGTAATGGGTACGTCCATGTCCGTGACGGTAGCTTCTGCGTTGAAAAATCGATTGAAGGACAATTTCAATCAATTGCTGCCCAAGTTCGCCCTTCGTTACACTATCGCTGACAACGGCAGTAATGTCTATGCTACTGTAAGTAAAGGCTATAGAGCCGGAGGTTACAACATTCAGATGTTCTCGGATGTACTTGAGACAGAGCTTAAAAATTACTCTTCCGCCCGTACTGACGTCAACATCCAACATACGGAGCAAGACTATGAGAATATCGCCAAGACAATATCCTACAAACCCGAAACGAGCTGGAACTATGAGGCTGGAACTCATCTGAACCTGTTTGGAAACAGAGTACATCTGGACTTCGCGGCTTTTTACATGCAGGTGCGCAACCAGCAACTTTCAGTGATGGCAGGCAATTATGGCTTCGGACGTATGATGGTCAATGCCGGTAAGAGCGAGAGCTGTGGTGTTGAACTTTCTCTCAACGGTCGCGCCTTCGATAATAAGCTGGCCTGGGCCGTAAGCTATGGCTATACTCGTGCCACCTTCCGTGACTATACTGACAGCGTCACTGTGGATGGCGTGAAGCAGGAAGTGAGCTACAAGGACAACAGAGTGCCTTATGTACCTGAGCACACTGTAGGAGCCAGTGCAGACTATACGTTCCCGTTCAATTGCAATTTACTCAAGGGACTTACCCTTGGCGTCAATGCTTGTGGTCAGGGTAAGACCTATTGGGATGCAGCTAATACCATCTATCAGAAATTCTATGTGGTGATGGGTGCTCATGCTGCTTTCGACTTCGGTCCGGCAACCCTCAATTTCTGGGCTCGCAACCTTACTTCGACCAACTATAATACATTCGCCGTAAGCAGTAGTGCAACCGGAAGCGAGTTATGGTTCGCTCAGCGTGGCAATCCATTCCAGTGGGGAGCCGACTTGAAAATCCATATTTAAACAAGTGCGTTGAGATTTTATGCGGCAATCTATACTATTTGCATCTTTGAAGAAGGAAAGGGCGTTTACGCAGGATAGATGTTGCAGAGTCTTGATGCGCGGTAAATAGTATAATCTTTTACCATAGAATATTTTAACCACAGATTAGACGAAGGGAATGCGTCGGCACACTAAGCCGGCACTTCTCTAAATCCCGGACGAGGAAGCAGTGGCTTCTTCGCCTGGGTTTGTTGTTTTCCACGTACCCTAAACTGTTTACATGCCGCAAGGGGGCAAAGGGTAAGTAATTGTTGGATGAGCACAACTGCCCGTCATATTCGTTATATTTTAATAAATAACTACTTCAAAGTTAAGTGCATTCAATTAATTTTTGTATTTTTGCAACAATATAGGCGGCTCTAGCGTCAATCAACAAATGTATCTATTTGCAGAAAATGAAAGTATCAAAAATGTCAACGTATAGAATGAGAGTTCTTATTTTCTTTATCCTCGCGACTATTTTGCCGATACTCTCCGGTTGTGGCAACGGGGCTCGCAAGGAATTCAATCGGCTATTGGTGGAACTAGCTGATAAAGACCAGTTAGTAGATGGCTCCGATTGGAAGCAAATATCAGCTTTTATCGATCGCAATAAAGCTCATTTCAAGGATTTCTATGACCACGGACGGCTCGATGTCGACGATGTGGAAGATTATATTCGTGATTTCTTTTCTCATCGTCGTCCTCCGAAAGACATTCGCTTTTCTGATATCGACGGAAAGGCTGTCACTTTCCATATTTTCCTGGAACAGAGTGCTTCCATGCAGGCTTACGACAGTCCTAAAGGGGATGGCTCGTTTCGTGCCGCCATTATGTCTCTACAGAACAGTCTGCCCGGTCAGACGAAGGTAGAGCATATCGGAGAGAAGGGCTACACCGATTTCCGCAGCATCTTTGATAATATTCTCAATCGCACAGGCAAGAATGAGGTAAGCATCCTTGTTTCCGACCTCATTTATTCCGTTAAGGATATGCAAGGCGTGAATCCTCAGAAGGTGTTCAATGAGTTGCAGGAAATGGTCAATGCCGTTTTCAAGGACGAGGTGCGCCGCAAGTCAATGCTTGTGGTAAGGATGACGGGCTCTTACAATGGTCCTTACTATTCTTTCGATAACCAGCCGCATCCTTATGACGGTCGGCGCCCCTATTATATCGTTGTGGTGGCCGACAACGATGTTATGAAGCAGCTTACCACTGACAGCCGTTTCCGCTCTTTTGCCGACATGCCCAAGCTCAGAGGATATGACAACATGGTGCTTTTCACCTCCGATGATATTTATGAGCCTTATTATTCCCTGCTGTTAAACAACAAGGCACTTCGTGGACATTTCCATCCCGAACGCGGGCAGAGCGACCGAATCACCCGACTCAATGACATAGAGCCCGATAAGGACTCGGGTGACATACAGCTGGCTTTAGCCGTGGACTTGAGCAAAATGTTCATTGATCCCCGCTATCTCACTGATAAGAATAATTACGTCGTGCTTAGTGACGATGATGTGCGCATCAAGGAAATTCGTCCCATTGACAAGTCTGACATTACTCCTGCAGAAAAGAAATATATTGGTTCTGCCACCCATATTTTCATACTCTCTGCCAATAGAATCTCAAATGATCAAGAGGTGGAAATAGAGTTGCGTAATCAGCTCCCTCAGTGGGTGAACGCCTGCTCTTCGGAGAATGATGTCAAGCCGGACGCTACGACAACCTTCGGACTGCGTTATCTCCTTGGTGGCATCTACGACAGTTACATGCGTAATGCGGAGCACGATGCCAACTACTTTGAATTGGAATTACATCTCGACAAATGAAAAATTATCTATTGTTGATTTTAGGAGTCGTAATCACCCTCCTTTTCCTTCTATTCCCCTCGTCCGTTTTTGAGGCGGGCTATTATGAGCGTGAGTTTTCCAACGAAATGTACAATGAAAATCTCTATCTCATCGTAGCCGTCATCACTGTTGCTGTGGCATGGGGCATGGCAGCCCTGTTCTATTATGTCATCAACAGTGTCAGCTTCAGCCGCTGGTATCATTGGCTTATCATGCTTGCCGTAGCATCTCTGCTTGCACCTGTTATCACCTACGGTCACTCGTCCAGCACCTTTGACAGTCTGGGCTATGATTTTTCCTCTCAGTTGTTTAGTTTTTGCATTGTTGATTTCGTGCTCACGGCATTGCTCTTCATCATTGCTTCGTTTTCGCTTCGATGGTGGAGCCGAAATTGCCGTCACACCCCCATTCCAGAATAAGTATAACTGCATTTTCCTCAGATGAGACTTTTTCTTTTTCTTGTAGGCGGTACAGGGTCGCGCGTTATGCGTCCGCTAATCTTTCAGTTCGCCGCCGGTATACATCCTCTTGATGAGAGTGGACAGCCAATGCCCCTCGAAGTGGTACCCGTTATTGTTGACCCTCACAAGGCCAACGAGGACCTGAAACGTACGGAGAATCTGTTACGTTGGTACCGTCAGCTGCGCCGCTCCCTTTACGGAGAGGCAGTGGATGTGAAGAAAGGATTCTTTTCCGTGAAAATTTCTACGTTGAGTGACATTCTGCCCAACAACACTAATCTGAGTGATACATTCCTCTTTAACCTTGGCACCATTTCGTCCAAGAAGTTTCAGGACTTTATTTCTTTCAATACGCTTGACACCAGTAATCAAGCGCTCTGTTCTATGCTTTTTAGCGAAGATCAGTTGCAAACTACGATGGACATTGGTTTCGTGGGAGCGCCGAATATCGGTTCTGTTGCTCTCAACCAGTTCAAGGATTCTGAGGAGTTTCGTCAGTTTTCCAACGTTTTCCAGAAGAACGATCGCATTTTCGTTGTGTCGAGTATCTTTGGTGGAACGGGAGCAGCCGGCTATCCCATTATCGTGAAGAATATCCGCAATGCAGCCAACAACCCGATGGTAAACAACAAGGGTGATCTTCGCGATGCCCGGATCGGTGCCCTTACGGTGTTGCCTTATTTCAACGTGCAGCAAGATGAGAACAGTCCCATCTCTCGAGCAGACTTTATTTCAAAGACCAAGTCGGCACTTTTCTACTATCATGATAACCTCACGGGGCTGCGTCATGGTGGAGAGGACTTGCCGCTGTCCAAAGTCAACGCCTGCTATTATCTTGGTGATGAAACACCTTCCAACCCTTATTTTAACGATCCCGGCGGTAATGGCCAGCGCAATGATGCCCATGTCGTAGAATACGTCGGAGCACTCTCCGTTCTTGATTTCCTCAGCATTCCCGACAGCCAGCTTGTCACCAGGGACGGTAACGCCTGTGATCCTATCTACAAGGAATACGGACTGGCCAACGACAAAGAAGATCTCACGCTGAAAGACTTCGGAATGAAGACACGTGCGCTTGTCAACAAGCCCCTTACAAAATTCTTCCTCAGCTATCTCTATCTCACTCATCAGTTCGGGAACGACCTCGGCAGAGGATACACGCAGGACAAGCCTGAAATAACCAAGAGCTTCCTGTCGAGTAGCTTCTATACCATGCTTTCCACTGACTTTTTTGTAGCTTATCGGCAATGGCTCAAGGAGCTGGCAGGCAATCATCGCAGTTTTGCTCCTTTCAATCTTTCTACCGACAAGATGCTTGATGCCGTAAATGGCGTGGTGCCTAAGCGGAAACTTCTTCGGGGAGACGTTGACTATAATACCGTAATAAGTACTCTCAACGAACTTTCGCAGCAGGCGGTAAAACAAAACCGGTTCAAAGAGAATCAAGTTGCCCTTCGACTACTTACATTACTTGACGAAGCAATGGGTAAAATCGTGGATGAGAGATATCATGGACTGGAATAGTCTTGACACGACCATGCAATATAATTACACATATTAGATAAGGTGTCATAACAGAAGTAGCAATGTCAAAGATATTATCCTATAATAACAAGACCACCGGTGAGGGATGGATTCCACTTTCCCATCAATATAGTGCCGACGAGATCAATATGATTAACGACCCTAACGGCGGCCTCTCTCTGCGGCCGCGCACGGCCATCCCTTCTCCTTTTGCTCAAATGGACCTGGTGAAGAATGCTTTTCGCCGTCTTTCCATGAACGCTGCGCTCAACGGCGAGCTGATGGACAGGCGTCTGGTGAGCAATGCCCTTGACGTGGCTCAGCTCTTCTTCAATCTGCCAGAGCTCCACAACCAACTTCACGTGGTGGAATGGAGCAAGCAGAAAGAGCTGACACTACTTCGGCAAGATCCTACTCATAAACTTTTGGCCGACACCATCGAAATGTTTCTTGAGCAGGACAAAGAGGCTTTCAACTTCGACCGACTCGATAAGCTCTTTTTTCTTGTCTTCGGCAATCAAGTCATCGGCTCCACTTCGCCGGTCACTCTCTTTATGGCAACTCCCAATGCCCGACCTGATCTCTGCAAGATTCCGGTGGAGCAGAATGTCATGCTCTTCCAGCAGTTGCGGCCTCTCCACCTTCGTACGGACAAATTCATCAAGTGCTGTTATGCACTTTTCACGGCCTATCCCGAACTCAAGCGGTTGTGTGGTGAAGTCAACGCCTACCTCATTACGTCTTTCCCACTTCTCCGTACAGACTTGCAGCGGCAGATAATAGAGGAAATCGGTGATCCTAAAGCCCTCGACCTTGAGCATCAGGCAGGAGCCCTTCAGTTCCTCACCAATAATTTTGATACCTCCAGTGAAGGCATTCAGGTGTTGGGTGTACCTTGCTATTGTGTCCGTCAGGCTGATATACAAACAGCCATACAAAAGAGCGACTTCCGCATAGAGCCCACCCTCATTCCCCAGAATGAGCCGTTGCCACTCGTGCTTCAAAATAACCTGAACGCACCTATTACCGACCCCTTCCGTTATATCACGAACAACTGGGACGATCTGACGACCTTCTCCTATAAGGACTATGCCTTGCCACCCGAGAAGCGAATTCTGCCTGCCACTTCCCATCACTATCCTTGGCTCACGGCGGAAGACTTTTTCCAACCAGCTATTATCAAGCTGGATTATACCATGGACCGCGATTGTTTCTTCGACGGCAATCTCAGTCTTGGCTCTATGCAGACGGACGAGGCGGATTTCCTGTTGCCGCTTACGAAGACCTTCTTCAAGTATTTCACCATCGACGACCTTCAGGGCACCATTGCAGGGAAGCCTCGCTTCGAGATGATTCACAACAAGCAGGGACAGCAAGAAAGTGTCAAGGCCATCTTGCGCATTCCCGTTCAGAAAGCCGGGCACTTCATCACACTTGAACGCACCTATGTCAATGCAGTAAATGCCGACCTGCGTTATGACAGACAAAACGACCAAGGACATTTCATCACGCTTCCATTCGCTATGAGTGTGTTCCCCTTCGTGAAGTCGCCTGACTTGAAGCAATATAACATTCAACTTGTCGATCGTGCGTTAGGACTTCTCGAAAACTGTCATATCGACCTCGACTTCTACGGGAGTGATTCTCCCGGAAAGCTGCAGCCGACCCTAATGGAGACACTGCGTCGCCAGCGTTCACTGAAAAGCGAGAAGCGTGTCGGGTCGGACTATTATCTCCTTCATGGCGCTTTCGATTATATTGCCGTCCGGCTTGTCGATGAGCGCGGTAATCTGGCTGTTGAAAACGTGGTCTGTCCTCGATGGCAACATTATGTTCCAGGTCATGATGCCTTTACCTTTGCCGTTGACTTCGGTACTACCAATACTCATGTGGAGAGCATGAGGCAGGGACAGATGCCGGAGCCTCTCACCTTGAATTCCGATGCCAAGCAGCGTCTGCTGGCCACATTATATAATGGAGAGCATATTCTCTATGATGTCATCCTTAAACAGGAATTCCTTCCTCGCGCTATCGGCCGCGACTATGGATTCCCGCAGCGTACAGTCATTTCTGAGACCGAACGTCTTGATGCTGAAAATGTAGACAGCATCGTGGCTTTGGGCGACGCCAACATTCCCTTTATTTATGAAAAAGAGTCCATTGGATACGGCAACCGTGTTGTACCCAATCTGAAGTGGAGCACGGAAATGGCCACATCCAAGCGTGTGAAGGCCTATCTCACGGAACTGGCGCTGCTCATGCGAACGAAGGTACTGCTGGAGAATGGAGATATGTCCAAGACGCGTCTGGTTTGGTTTTATCCTCTTTCCATGAAAATCGGCAATGTCAGAAAGATGGAAGAAATGTGGGCCAAGACTTTCCGTGAAGTCTTCGGCATAGAAGCTGACGGTTCCAATCTGATTCAGATGCCCGAGTCCGTGGCACCTTATTATTTCTACCGGGAGTCGAGCAAGTTCCGCGGCGCAGCCTCTACTGTCGCTTCTGTTGATATCGGGGGCGGTACGAGCGATGTGGTGGTCTTCGAGAGCAATGCCCAGCAGCCCACCATCCTCACTTCCTTCCGCTTTGCAGCCAATGTGCTCTTTGGCGACGGCTTTTCCGAGGTGCCACATGGCGACACCAACCCCATGTTGGTGAAGTATGTAGATTACTTCCGCCGTCTCTTCGAAGCCGATGATGATAAGTATGGCGAACTGAGTGGGATTCTTGACGACATCGTCGCCAAACGGAAGAGCGAGGACATCAACGCCTTCCTGTTCTCCGTCATTCTGAACAAGCAGGTAGAAGGTAATGACGTCTTCTCCTACAATTTGCGCCTCAATGAGGATGGACGACTGAAGATTGTCTTCATCTATTTCTTTGCCACCATTATCTATCATGTAGCCAGGATGATGCATCATCGCAACCTTGCCAAGCCGAGATCAGTTTTATTCTCCGGCACGGGATCGAAAGTGCTCGATATTGTCGGTTCGCAGCGCGATCTCGATTTACTGGCACAGACGATTTTCGAGAGAGTCTATGGTGAAAGTTACGATGCCGACGGATTTTCGGTGGTCATGGAGCGAAAGGAACCCAAGCAAATCACGTGTCGCGGTGCACTAATGGAGGTTCGCGACAGTAGCGGATGCAACAACGTGGAACAGCTCAACCGTTTGCTGGACGACCTTGACACACACCTGAAGTACAACTATACAGGCATCAGCAAGGAAACGCTCTGCTATGAAGATATGGATAATCCGGAAATCCGACAGGAGATAGTTGAGGAAGTACGGCGTTTCAATGACTTCTTCTGCAATCTCTGCGATGACCTCAGAGTTGTTGACCGCTTCCTGGTAGACCCTCAGTCTCTGACTCATTTCAAGGAATGGGTGAACAAGGACCTCGATCACTATCTCATCAACGGATGGAATTTCGTAAACAAGAACGAGCCCGACAGGAATCCTTCTGACGAAATTGAAGACACCGTGTTCTTCTATCCGATTATTGGCAGCATTCGCGACAATCTTATCGAGCATTGCTGAAGTTAAACGAGAGCTCTAAGTTGCAGGTACAATTATGACGAATGCAACAAGACTCTGACAAACAATTATCAACGTGTAAAGAAAGCCTTCAAGATGTTCAACATCAATAAGAATACAGTAACCTCCGAGCAGGTGGATGCCATCATAGCACCTCTTAATAAACGTATAGAGGCTTTGGAAAAGGCATTGAACAATCTTACAGAACGGCTGGCAGACCTCGAAAAGCTGCAGATGCAATGTGTTGCCGGACTGGCAGAGGCGACTGCTGTCAAAACCAGTTCCGACGAGTCTGGTCCAGGGCAGGGGAAAGAGAATGGTTCCGACGATTCTTCTGAAGCAGGTTCTTCAGGCCTTAATGTTTCCGCCTCCTCGTCGTTCTTTCTCCCGGCACCTTCGCCCGACGGTGTTTTCCTCAATCCTACTGAAAAGGAACAGCTGGGAAAGAGCATTTATCGGATGCGTACGGAAGACGGGCTTACCGGTGAATTTGAAATTCTCTCTTCATCTGATGCTATCGCCACGGCCATGATAAGCGTCAGCCAGTTTGTAAAGCCAGCCTGTAAGGTAGAAGGAAATATCAACCGACAACCGCAGCAGATATTGACCGTCAGACAAGGTACTGTTCAACGGGACGGTGATTCTTGGAGAGTTGTGACCAAGGCTGTGGTGCAGTTCGTTTGAAATGCGTGAGAGGTGGTTCTTTTCAAAACTTACTTGTCAATAACTGGAAATTCATGATAGTAAAGTGTCCTAAATGCAGATTCAGATTTGATGTAACGGTTTCTCCCGGTATGAGAGAACTGCAATGCAATTGCCCTCGTTGCGGTGTGCCATTCATACACACCATTACTGACGAGGAAGCAGCATCTGTGTCAAGGGATAATGCAAATTCTACCACCACTCGTCTTTCAGGAGCTGTGCCACCTCGAATTCCCGGCAGTCATCCAGGGACGGCATCCACGACAACGGGAACCAGTGCACAAGGTGGGTCGCATCAAGGATATACCTCCACCTCTGACGGACAGAATCCTCCAGAGCCACCCAAACGTGGAAAGGTAGTTTCGGGCTATGCCATACCACCCATTCCTCCCTCTAAGGCACTCAGGTCTCAAAGTCAACCTTCCAGTATGGGCACCCCTCCCGTTCGCAAGAATCGTCGTTACCGCCTTTCCAGACTTCGGCCGTTTCTTATCGGCGGTATCGTTCTCCTCTTGTTAGCTGGAGCTATATCTCATTGTGTCAATGTCGGAGAGTATGACTCTGAAGTCAATGAAGGTACTTCTGTCTCCACTTCTGACAGTACCGGTTCCAACATCCCTACATATAATGAAAAAATGGGAGAGCAGAAAGTTCCCGAATGGGTTCAAGGCAAATGGTATTATCAAACAGAATACGGTGGAATCACCGTCTTCATTCATGGAAATAAATTGAGTGAATCATCTGGTGGAGAAACCCTCACCGGAAGATTTCGCTATCAGAATCATGTACTTTACGGTAATTTCGGGAAAGGAGGAAAATTCAATTATCGTGTACTAGAAGACACCCATCAGATAGACTGCGGTAACGGAATGATGATGAAAAAAATACCTTGAACCGACTACTTTCGTACTTACACCATCATCAAGTCACACATTATGCTGTTGCTTACGAGTATCCCGTCGGCTGTGAGGTGAAGGCGATGATTGTCTACGGCAAGCAACCCGCGGCGAAGTGACTCGTTGGCAGCGTCCATGAGAAAGGTACGATGACGATTGGAAAGCTGATTCAGATTGATGCCCTCCCTTGTCCTTAAAGCGGTGACAATAAGGTCGTTGTAGTGTGTGTCTTCGTCGATGGTCTCTCCGTCGAACGGCCGGTGCCCGGCTTCTATGGCTTCGATGTATTGTCTCACGTTGTCAATGTTCCATTCTCTGTGAGTTCCGTCGTAGGAGTGGGCTGCCGCACCTATTCCTATATAATGAGTGCCGTTCCAGTAGCTGCTGTTGTGTCTGCTTCGATAGCCTGATCGTGCGAAATTGCTGATTTCATAATGTTCATATCCCGCGCTGGTTAGTCTTTCCGTAAGGACTTTATACATTTTGTTGCTCAGATTCTCGTCTATTTCCTCTATTTTTTCTTCTTGTAACATTTTGTAAAGAACAGTTCCTTCCTCATACATCAGACTGTATGCTGAAATATGTTCCACGTTGAGTGCCAGTGCTGCTTCAATGTCTTTCTCCCATTCGTCAAGTGTTTCATTTGGAAATCCGAACATCAAGTCTATGCTGATGTTCTTGATGCCTTCCTTTCTGAGCATGTCTACTGCTTGTTTTACCTCGGTAGCGGAATGGCGTCGGTGTAACAGTTGCAAACGCTTGTCGGAGAATGTCTGAGCTCCCATGCTCACCCTGTTGACCGGCAATCCGGCGAACATTCCCGGATGCACGTCGTCCGGGTTGCATTCCATGGTAATTTCCTGTTCTGTCGTGCAAGGTCCGTACACCTTATTTATATATGTAAATAGATGCTGCAATTCGTCATGCGTAAGTTGTGAGGGAGTTCCTCCGCCGAGATAGATGGTACGGATGGGTTCAGAACCAGGCCCTCTCATTTCCATCTCTTTTCCCAGCGCTTCTACATAACGGGCTCGCAGGTCGAGCAAGGTAGTGGAGTAAAAACCGCAGTAGATACAGCGGCTTGCACAAAATGGAATATGTATGTAGAGACCAGCCATAAAATGAATGTTGTTTTGCCAGACAAAGACAGACGGTTATTGCCCTGTTTCTATGTCTTAGCCATCTTCTGAATTTATGTTGCAAATTTACGAAGAATATCCAAATGTACTTGATACGAAGCAGTTTAATTTTTATATTATGTGTTTGTTGTCT
>JBMNUW010000086.1:0-12901 GCA_050946475.1 Prevotella sp. | reverse complement strand
TGTCGGAAGTTCCTTTTGGATATGGTGACAAACACTTGAAAGACACTACCTACCAAGACATACTTTATACGCGGGCACGTGCCACTGTAAACCGCGACAAGGCTCATGCTTGTGTGATGGTATGGAGCGTGGGCAACGAAAATCCCTTCACCGAGATGGAAAGGAAAACCGGGAAAGAGGTGAAGAAGACCGACCCCACACGTCCCATCTGTTTCCCGCAACGTGGTTCAACTTTTAGGGACTTGATAAATAAAGGTTATGTATTCCCTGCCGATGTCGACATCTATGCTCCCCATTATCCTACAACAGAGCAACTGACTCAATTCTATAGAACTCAAGACCGTCCCTTGCTCTTCACGGAGTATTGCCACACGTTGGGAACTGCATTCGAAGATCATGACTTGCAATGGGAAATCATTCAGAACAACGAAGGCATGTTGGGTGGCAGCGTGTGGGAATGGGTAGACCAGGGAATGCCATTCCAACAACCATTACGTCAGCGTTATGGAAAGGAAGAACGAGTGTTCACAAGCAAGGATGGAGGCTTCATGATGTTCGGGAATAAGGGTACCGACGGCTTGCTCTATGCAAACAGGGTGCCGTTGCCCAACTATTATGAGTTGCAGCACAACTATGCACAAGCCTTTGTCATCGACTCGCTGACACGTTACGATGCTTCCACAGGACAAGTTTCTCTCACCTTGTGCAATCGCTATGATTTCTCCAATCTCGATGGCACTAACTTCCAGTGGGCGTTCACCGCCGATGACGACACCTTGGCTACAGGGCACTTCTCGCCCAACTGCCCGCCACGGTCTCAAACTACTTGGCAGTTGAATCTCCCTAAACTGTCCGTAAATGATGACAGAAATCCTTTGTTGCATGTTTCCATCACAAGTCCACAGGGCTATCGTATTCTGCAACAAGTCATTTGCCTGAAACCATCCACCGTAACCAGTCGATTACTGAAGACAATGGCATCTGAGGGCAATCCTTTTGACTGTTTGCAGCTACCTTTAATGGTACGTGCCGGTCGCAAGTCCACCTTGGGAGAAGACATCAGGAGAAAGTCTCGGCTCAGCCGTTATCTGCTTCCAGTGAGTTCCGACGGAATGGCCGGACCGGACAGTTGCCGCATTCGTGCCGACATCAAGAGTGAAACACAACAAGAAGCACTACACGTTACATTTTCCCTGACACCTCCTGCGCAACACATTTTTATGCCCGAATTAGGTGTGGCACTCGTTCTCGACAAGTCGCTCAATTGTATCCAGTGGATAGGCAAGGGTCCGTATGCCACTTATCCCGGACGCTGCCAAGCCGACAGATACGGACTATGGGGATTGCGCCGAGGCGACCTCTATTTGGAAGGTAACCGCATGGGTGTAGAAGCTGTCTGGGCCACCGACAGTATCGGAAACGGCGTATTGATTGTTTGCAAGGATGGCAATGTGAATTTTGAGGAAACCGACCGCGGATTGGTAATATCCGTCAACGGAGCCGTGGCGGGAGTAGGTCCGAAGTTCCAGCAAACCACTCATCCTGTTTGGGCAGACAAAGTTGGAACTGTAAGTGGACAATTCTGGCTCTATCGCACTACTTCCAACAAGTTGCCTCAATCGTTGAAACAACTCTTTATAAATCCAAGTGAGATGGCAAAGCCTTTCCATCCCTTTGAGACACAATATGATACTTACCCCATGCGCTTGGCAGACATCATGGACAGGCATGGCAGACCATAAACCTGTTCGGAGGATTAAGAGATGGAAAGTCTGATTGAGCAATAATTCAAGGAAATAAGACAATTCCTACAACAGATAGCAAAGAAATGATATTATTTTTGCAAAAAACTGATATGCAACATTTACTCATAACCATTGTCGCACTTATGTGCTGTCTTTCCACTTATTCGCAAGTAAAAATGGTGGATGTCATCGGCGACTCGTATGTAGCCAATCATCGCAGACCCAAGACAGAGACCTGGCATTATTTATGGGCCTCCGAGCACGGCATTGTCTATAATAATTATGGACGCAATGGTAATTGTGTGGCCTTCGACCGCACCAAAGAGGGTTTCGGACCCTCCATGATGGTGCGATACCGGCAGATGGACCCCAATGCCGATTTGGTGATTATCATAGCGGGACACAACGACGCAGGAAAGATTAATGATAATGCCGACAGTCTGGCAATGTTCCGCGACTCCATGTCTTTGCTCATCGACGGCATCCGTGAGCACTGCCCGCATGCCGAGGTGGTTTGGGTAACACCCTGGTATGTTGACCGACCAGGATTCGAGGGAGTTTGCAAGACCATCAAACAAGTGTGCCGGAAGAAGAAAGTGCGTGTGCTTGACAACTACAGTCCCAAATGCATCATTAAAGTACGTGATGATAATTTCAGAAAGCGTTATTTTCAATCACAACGCGACACGGCACATCTCAACGCAGCAGGTCATAAGCTCTATCTGCCTGTTGCCGAGAAATTTCTGAAACGCTATCTGAAGCAATAGCCGATTAACGGATGTTGCAGGCAAACGTATGGGATGGCTGTTTACTGTAAATTCACAACTGACTCCAAACTGAAATCTATATATATAAGTTAGGTTGATATTGTTTCATTCATCAACGCCCAATCCGTAATAAAGTGCGGATTGGGCGTTTTCTATTATTGTAAGTACTTCTTGTCATTCCACTTACAACTCTCCGTCTTTCTCGTAAATTTTGCCGTCGCCGGGCCTCAACGTACTGAAAGTTTAAGTGGTCCGGCCGGGCATCTTTGATAGAGAGAATTAAAAACAATATTTCAGTCCGAAAATCATGATGCCCTGAAAACCTAATCCCACCTCAGTAAAGCCACGAAAATGGCGTCCGCCGACGTCAATGCCAAAGCCACTCACCTGATAGCCAAACTGACATTGAGTCTTGTTTCTCTTGCCTTCTGTAAATGCCGGATGTTCGCTATGCGCCTCTATGTACTGTATTGCCAGACCTATAGCGGCGCGCGAATAGAGGCGCAATCTACCATTGTCTTTGCAGTACCAGGAAAAGCGAGCCTGCGGCATCACAAAGTAGGCGTAACTATCAAGATAGCCTTAGTAGTCTTCGACCGTACCGTCTTCATGAAATTTCGTGTAATCTCTTTCCCAATTGTCTTTTGAATAACCGGCTACGACACCCACACCCCAACGGCTGGAAATGTTATGGAGATAATCCGCGGAGACATTCCATCCCCACGCATCGCACGTGCCACCTTCGGCATCATGGTTCACCATATCATCCCAAAAAGTGTATGTATTGCAAAGTGCATCATCTTGGTTAGATATCATGTGGCTAAGACCAACGGGGAAGAGTCCCGCGGAAATAGAAATCTCGTTCTTGGGACGTTCATCTTGCGAATAACACGAAAGCACGAATAGCAGTAAGCTAATAGACAAGCTATAACGTAGCTGTATCATGATAGGTGAAATGTTGGGAATTTATTGAGCACTCTGATTGATGGTGATGTCTTGGAAAACGTCGCCGGCTGTCATGTTGATAATGACAGACCGCTCCTCTCCCGTGGTGTTGGGCCTCATTGTGATGACGACCCACTTCCTATTATTCGTAGGCACATAGGCGGTTAACCATTTGCCATAGAAACTATCGGCAGAGACGGAGTGGTAAGTTGAATCCGTAGGGTTACGATAATCATAATTGGGAAGCCTCACTTCACTAATCCACCAGCCTGAATAGTTCTTTACCTTTACCGAGTCGGTACCACCAGCGGCAGGAAAGGTCACCACATTTTTTGAGAGTTTCATAGCACCCCAATCTTCTACTGCCTTATCTGGGTTGCAGGAGGAAAAGGCCAACGTAAAAAGGACCATGCATAGAAAGGTCCAAACGTAAACAAGTTCTTTTTTCATTTTACTTGAGGTTTAAATCCATTATTAGAATGTGGAACAAGTCCTAATCTTGCATTCTTCTACTCTTATTTCAAATTATCCTTTAAAAATTGAGTGGAACTTATCCTTACTATTGAATGGATTTTCATTAAATTTGAAAAACTTCTCCCTAAATTTGAGTGGAGTCGCATTTATTTAAGAAAATAAGACATTTCCGAAAGTAAATAATAAACAAAACATGTTATCTTTGCAAAAACTGATATGCAACATTTACTTACAATCCTCACGCCATGTGCATTGGCTTGACTAGATGGAATGCCTGAAATTCTACTCATGACAAATCAAAATAACAAGATGATGATAAACCAAATAAACGTAATAGGATGAAACGAAATCTTTGCTTACTGCTCTTCTGCATATTCTTGTTTACGGAGTTTGCCCAGGCTCGTGAGAAAATCAGTCTCAATCAGGACTGGCTGTTCCTCCATAAAGACACCGCCGGCGCCGAAGCACCTTCGTTCAGTGAGAAAGGCTGGGCAAGGGTCAACCTGCCGCACGATGCCTCCATCTATGGCCCGTTTACCAAACAGAACGGGGGGAGCTCTCGCAACGGCTTTCGTCCTTTGGGACAGGGCTGGTATCGCAAGCACATCCTCTTTCATAAAATATGGGCGGGACAACGCCTGATTCTCGAGTTCGAAGGTGTTTATCGCAAGGCTACGGTGTATGTTAACGGAAAGGCCTGCGGTGAAGCCCATGAGAACGGTTATATCGACTTTGCTTACGACATCACCGACAAACTCCACGAGGGTGACAACGTCATTGCGGTGCACTACGACAACACCGACCGTAAGAGCTCGCGGTGGTATAACGGCGAAGGCATCAACCGATCGGTGTGGCTACATGTGGTCAGTCCGCTCCACGTCGACCGATACGGCACCTTTGTCACCACACCATCCGTCACGTCCGCAGCTGCCCGTGTACAAGTGGAAACCAGCGTACGCAACGACAGTCCGGACAGTGTGCTCTGTCGTCTGGTTACTGAAATTATCAGTCCACAAGGCGAGGTAGTGGCTTCTGCCAAGGCCGCGGCTCCGTTTGCCGCAGGCGAGGTCTATCGTTTCCGCCAGCAACTCACCGTAAATCACCCTCAGCTTTGGCAAGTAGGTCATGGCGTGATGTATAAAGTGGTGAGCCGACTGGACAGTGATGTATATGAAACTCCTTTCGGCATCCGAACCATTGAGATGTCGCCCGACAGCGGTCTCATTGTCAACGGGCGACGCGTCTATGTCAATGGTGTCTGTCTCCACACGGACTTGGGTCCCCTCGGCACAGCCTCTTTCGATGCCGCATGGAACCGTCGGCTTTCTGTCCTGGTGGACTCTTTGGGCTGCAATGGTCTCCGCTTATCCCACAACGCCTATCCCAAGTATGTGCTCGACTGGTGCGACCGCCGGGGTATACTGGTCTTCGATGAATTCTTTGACAAGTGGAATGGTAGTTACTATGGGTCCGACGCGAAGTTCGGTCCCCATCTCTTCCGTGACTTGAAGACACAGATGAGACGCGACCGCAATCATCCGAGTGTCTTCATCTGGAGCGTAGGCAACGAAACTTACGAGCAAATCAGATGGGACTGGACGCAGAAGGACGGCTTGGCACATCTCAAAGCTATGGTGGATACGGCGCGATGGATGGACGCTACTCGCCCCGTCACCGTAGCGCAATATCCTAATCGCTATTACAGCAAGACGAAGAAGAATAGTAAGGACTTCTATTCGATGCCACCTCATCCTTTCGAATTCTATTCGGATGTCGTGAGCACCAACTATCTGGAGAAGTTCTGGGACAAGGACCATCAGCTTTATCCGCAACTCGTGTTTCTGGAGAGCGAAATGGCTGTCGGCGAATTAGGCTACGATTTCTTTAACTTCGACCACTCCTACCCGGTCGGACAATTCTATTGGGGCGGCACTGATTATATCGGAGAGTCATTTGGATGGCCCTCTAAAGGATGGGTACGCGGACTGGTAGACTTCACCAATGAGCTCAAGCCCGTGGGATACAGTGTCCGCAGTTTTTATACTCATCAACCAAGTGTCAAGCTCGTAGTCATTCCCAACAAGGACAAGACAGACCTGGTATGGAACGACTTGAAAATGACTTGGAACACCATGGAACAGCAGTGGAACTACAACCCGAATCAGCGATTGAAAGTGCAGGTGATGAGCAACTGTGATGAGACCGAGTTGATTCTCAACGGTCAAAGTCTCGGTCGCAAGCAGTTGCCGTCAGGAAACAAAGCCCCCGAGCTGACATGGATGGTAAGCTTCGAACCCGGCGAGCTTAAAGCCGTGGGTTATCGCAATGGAAAGAAGGTGGCAGAAGACGTACTCTTTACGGCTGGCAAGCCTGTGCGTCTTGTGGCTACAACCGACACCCGTAAGTTGAAGGCCGACGGTGAAGACCTGGCCTATCTGCACTTTCAGCTGGAAGATGCAAACGGACATCTCGTCCCCAACGACGACCGGGAAATAGAGTTTGTGGTGAAAGGGGAAGGCGTCAATGCCGGCATGGCTAATGGCAATATGCTTTGCAACGACCCTTGGCAGGGCAATGAACATTCCACTTATCATGGCAAATGCCAACTGATAGTTCGTTCTACGACAAAACCGGGAACTGTCGTTGTAAAGGCGAAGGTCAAGGGATTGAAGCCGGTGACATTGAAGCTTACCAGTTCGAAATACTGATTTATATGGAAGTCAAACTATCATAATATAAAAACAATATGAAAAAGAAAAGCATATACAACTTACTGGTTGCTCTGGCTATTGGAGGATTTGTGCAGCCTTGTCTTGCTAAGAAAAAGACGACATGGCCTGATGGTACGGTCATGTCAGAATGGTTTTCTGACACGACAAAAATTGATGTGAACTCCTTGGGCCGGCAGTATGTACTGACCGACTATGGCGTGAGTACAGACTCCACACAAATACAAACCGCCGCCATACAACGGGTCATCGACCGTTGTGCCAGCGATGGAGGAGGTGTCATTGTGGTGCCAAAGGGAACATTCCTGACTGGTGCACTTTTCTTTAAGCCGAAGACTCATCTGCATTTCCAGGATGGAGGCAAGCTTAAAGGTATAGATGCCATCAAGCATTATCCTCTCGTTCAGATGCACTTTGAGGGACTGCCTCTCAAGTATTTCGCAGCGCTTATCAATGCGGAACACGTTGACGGATTTACCATAACCGGACACGGAACGATTGACGGCAATGGCCTGAGATTCTGGGAAGAATTCTGGATTCGCAGGGCGTGGAATCGACAGTGCACCAATCTTGAAGCCCTGCGCCCGCAACTTATTTATATTGCCCATTCAAACGATGTGACTGTGCAGGATGTCAGAACGGTAAACAGTGGCTTCTGGACCAATCACCTCTACCGGGTGAATCGCGCACGATACCTTGACTGTCATATCGAGTCGCCTACATTCGGCACAACCCGGGCGCCCAGCACCGACGGTATTGACCTTGATGATTGCGATGACGTCCTGGTGAAGGGCTGTTACATCAATGTATGTGACGATGGCGTATGTCTCAAAGGCGGCAAAGGTACGTATGTGGACAGTGATTCGACCGCAGGACCTGTCAACAGGGTACTCGTCGAGAACTGTGTGTTTGGTTCTCGTTCCAATGGAGGCGTCACATTCGGAAGTGAAGCGTGGAACTGCCACAACATTGTGATGCGCAACTGTGAGTTTCGCGGCTGCCACCATGTCGTGCTGTTCAAGATGCGTGAAGACACCCCGCAAAATTATGGCGACGTGCGCATAGAGAACTGCCATGGCAATGTGCTCAGGGCCATCGAGGCAGGCACGTGGAAACAGTTCAAGAACAAGGTGGTACGTAATGATATGCCGACCTCGCAAATTAGAAACGTGACTATCAATGGACTCAAGGTGAAAGCTGAACGTTTCTTTGTCGTCCGTCGTGAACATCCTTTCATTATGGACGGATTTTATTTAACGAACATTCAGGCTGACGACGATAACAACGAACTTGACATAGAACACGTAAGCAATCTGAAAATGAAGAACGTAACGCTGAACGGGAAGCGAGTGGATAAATAAAACTTATTAATAGTTATGAAACACATTACGACTCTGCATACAATCTTGTCACGCACCCTGTTGTTCGTAGTGGCTATGCTCTCTTCTCTGTCGCTCATGGCCAGGAAAGAGCCCACTCCGGTTTACATCGTAGCCGGTCAGTCGAACACCGACGGACGGGTGCCCAACAAGGAACTGCCCTCCTACATCCAACAGAACAAATACCAGCACTGCTACTGGAGCTACGGCAGCGGTGTCCACTCCGGCAACGGTGACTTCGAAAAATTCTGGCCCCGTATCTATAATGAGAAGCTGCCCGGACGATGGGCATACGATGCTGTGACCTACTATTGGCTGGAGCAGTCCTGGAAACGCGACTTCTATGTCATCAAGGAGAGTCTTGGCGGCACCGCCATCGACACAAAGGCGAGGAGCAACAGTGACATGTACTGGAGTGCCGACAAGAAATACCTTGATTCCACTACAGCTTCCGACAAGGGAGGCAAGTCTCTGCTCAAGGCTTTCACGGAGAACATCGGAGCCTGCATCGACAAGCATCTCTCCAAGCTGAAAGGCGGATATGAAATCAAGGCTTTCATCTGGCATCAGGGAGAAAGCGACCGACAAGTGAGCCGCTATTATGAACGCAACATGAGAGGCGTCATAGAATATGTGCGCAATTATCTTGTCCGAAAGACGGGTAACAAGCGTTATGCTCATCTGCCGGTCATCATGGGTAGCATTCCACATGCCGGTCGTGGCTATGCTCATGGCGTAGAGGAAGCACAAATAGCCTTAACAAAAGAAGACCCCGACATCTATCTTGTCGACGTGCACGACGCTACGCTCCGCAACGACAACATTCATTTCGATGCTGCCGGAGCCGAATTGCTGGGCAAGAAAGTCTATAATCAACTGGTGACTCTGGGACTGGCTGGAAAAGGCGCACGGACCGTTCCCTTTGTACAGAAGTCCAAACGTTATGAACTGCCGGGCGGAGCTTATATGTTTGCTAATTTCCCGGACAGCTTCAAGGCTAACAGGAGGGCTGTGATTGCCTGTCCCGGCGGTGCCTATGCGCATCTGTCCATGGCCGACGAGGGAACCAACTGGGCAAATCTCTTCAACGATAAAGACGTGGTATACTTCACGCTGATGTACCGTATGCCCAAGGGCGACCGGTCGGTTCCCGTCTCCGATGCAACCAATGCTATCAAAATGGTGAGAGACAGTGCCAAGGTATGGGGTATCAATCCTCATGCCGTGGGCATTATGGGGTCTTCAGCCGGAGGACATCTCGCATCCACGATGGCTACTCATGGAGACAGTGCCTCACGTCCCGACTTCCAAATTCTGTTCTATCCGGTCATCACCATGGGACAGGGATGTCATCAAGGTTCCAGGGACAACTTTCTCGGTAAAGATGCAACCAATCCCGAAATCGTCAAAGAGTTCTCCAACGAGTTGCAGGTGAAGGAAGGCGTCACGCCTCCGGCACTGATTCTGCTGGCCAATGATGACACCGGAGTACCACCTGCCTACAATGGCGTGGCCTACTATCAGGCTCTCACTAAAAATCATATTCCTGTGGCGCTCTATGTCTATCCCTTCGGCAAACATGGCTTCGGATTCAAGAAGAGTTTTGCCTTCCATGACCAGTTGCTCGTTGATATAGGGAGCTGGCTCGATAATCTGAAACTAAACTAATTGAAACTTCCCATTATGAAAATGAGAAAAATCTTTTCCATCTTATCGCTTCTTCTCATTGCGGTAAGTTTGCCGGCCGCTGAAGTAAATGTCCGCGACTTCGGTGCCAAGGGCGACGGTATATCCCTCGACTCGCGGGCCGTCAACAGAGCCATTGATTCATGTGTAGCCCGTGGCGGCGGAAAGGTCACTTTGCCTGCGGGACGTTATCTCTGCGGCAGCATCCGACTGAAGAGCAACGTGGAACTTCATCTCGAGCCGGGAGCCAGGATCATTGCTGCTCCCGCCTCTATGAAGGCCTATGATGAGAGCGAACCCTTTAATTTCCCGGAATATCAGGATGGTGGACACACCTATTTCCACAACAGCCTGATTTGGGCGGAGGGTGCCGTGAACGTATCCATTACGGGACAAGGTATGATAGACGGTGAGGGTCTGACACGAAATGACACCGAACGTGCAGGAAACGTGCAGGGTGGAAGTATCGGCACGGGCGACAAGACCATCGCGCTGAAGCAGTGCCGTGACGTCACCATTCGCGACATCACCATCTTCCGTGGCGGACATTTCGCCATCATCGTCACTGGCTGTGAACTGGTGACCATCGACAACGTGCTCATCGATACTAACCGCGACGGTATCGACATCGACTGCTGCAAGTTTGTCTCTGTAACCAATTCCAAAATAAACACGCCTCACGACGATGCATTGGTGCTCAAAAGTTCCTACGCCCTCAAAAAACCGGTACCCTGCGAGGAAGTAATGATTAATAACTGTGTCGTCACTGGCTACAAGCTCGGAACCCTTCTCGACGGTACTCATCAGCCCGAGAAGGTCAACTGGGTATGCGGACGCATCAAGCTCGGTACCGAGAGCAACGGCGGTTACAGGAACATCACCATCACCAACTGTACTTGTCTTTGGAGCAGCGGTCTGGCCTTCGAAGAGGTGGATCAGGGACGCATGGAGAACATCACCGTGAGCAATATCTCAATGGAGCACGTTCATCATTATCCCATCTACGTCACCACCGGTTGTCGGAACCGCGGTCCCAAGGAGCGCACCGATGTGTCGTATGCGGGCAACATCCAGTTGAGCAACATTGTCGCAACAGACGTCGATTCACTGGCGGGCATCATCTTGACGGGAATACCGGGAGCCCCTATCCGCAACATCTCACTCAGCAACATCTACATCCAGTATCGTGGCGGCGGACAAGCTGCCCTCTCGAAAAAAGCCTATCGGGAACAAGGTACAAACTATCCCGAACCACGTTGGGCTGGTCCCACTCCTGCCTACGGACTCTTTGCCCGTCACGTGGACGGACTTCGTCTGCGCGACCTGACCTTCGAGACACAGAAGCCCGACTATCGAGATGCTGTCATCTTGGATGATGTGCAGGGCGAGGACATCAGCGGACTCAAGGCTCCAATATGGGGCAAGGCACAGCAAATAAAGATTGTCGATAAAAAGAAATAGACTTCATTCGGGAAGGAAATTCCACGGAATCATCCATTCCCGTGTTTCATAATGATAAATCAACTAAAATCAATTCGAGTAAATATGTTACAATTCAAACGTATATTGGCTACCGCCTGCCTTCTGAGCTTGCCGGCTGCCAGTCTGCTCACGGAAGCGCAAGAGCGCGTCTTCGACCTTACAAAAGCCCAGCCCGCCTACACCGACAGTCAGGGCTATGGTTACGACTTCAACCTTTCCCCTTCCAAGAAGGGCAGTCCCTATTATTTCTCCGTCAAGGTACCCGACGGGAATTATCTTGTTACGGTCACTCTCGGCTCCAAGAAGCATTCGGCAGTGACAACCGTTCGTGCGGAGTCACGAAGACTGATGGTGGAAAACTGCTCTACCAGGAAAAGGCAGTTCAAGACTTTCTCCTTCATCGTCAACAAGCGGTCGCCCCGTATCAATGAGAAAGAACGCGTACGGCTGAAAGAACGCGAGTGGGACTATCTTGACTGGGACGACCGTCTCTCCCTCGAGTTCAACGGTGTCAATCCCTCTGTCAAGTCCATCACCATCACTCCCGACACTACGGCAACCACCATCTTCCTTTGTGGCAACTCCACTGTGGTCGACCAGAATCGTGAACCTTGGTCCAGTTGGGGACAGATGATTACACGGTGGTTCGGTCCGTCGATTGCCATCTCCAATCATGCGGAAAGCGGACTCACCGCAGGCTCTTTCCTCGCGCAGAACCGGCTGGACAAGATTCTGACCATGATGCGGCCGGGTGACTATGTATTCTGCGAATTCGGACACAACGACCAGAAGGAGCATCGGCCGGGAGATGGCGCCTGGTATAATTTCCAGTACAACTTGAAGAAGTTCATCGACCAGGTACGGCAGAAACAGGGCATCATCGTCTTCCTCACGCCCACGCAGCGGCGGCGCTTCGACGACAGCAAGACAAAAATTATGGAGACTCACGGTGACTATCCCGATGCCATGCGCGATGTGGCCCGGCGCGAAAAAGTGCCCGTCATCGAACTGCACGACATGACTCGCACATTCTTCGAGACTCTCGGATTTGAAAACAGCAAACGGGCCTTGGTGCATTACCCTGCCAATACCTTCCCCAATCAGACTAAGCCGTTGGCTGACAACACGCACTTCAATCCCTACGGTGCCTACGAAATAGCCAAGATGGTAGTGATGGGAATGAAACAACTGCAGCTGCCAGTCGTAAGCGGTCTGCGCACAGACTGGAAAGACTACGACCCGCAGCATCCCGACGACTTCCAGACTTTCGTCTGGTATCCCGCACCGTTTGTTACGGCGCAAAAGCCTGCCGGCAATTAAATTCAAAACCTGTTGATGATTCATTGAATTCAAGATTTTCGTCATCTCCCGCCTGGTAATCAAGTTCCGCCTTGAAAAAGCGCAACACGCTTATGAATTCAGGTCGTGAGAGATAATCATGAAAAGGGGGCTCTGTTTTCATTACTAAAACAGGGCCTCTTTCTATATATATTGGTAGATTTCATACATTTCCTCTTCGAGTTCCGTGAGCGGTAACCTCAAATATGGACAAAACAGAGGATTTGGCAGAAAGAGCGGATAGCAATAATCGTTCATTTGATGCGAAAAATGTTTCATTGAACGATTTTTTTAATTACATGAACGTTTTTTTAGAGTGCGAACTTGCAGAAGCACCTAATTTTGCAACAGGATTT
>JBMNUW010000085.1:0-13129 GCA_050946475.1 Prevotella sp. | reverse complement strand
ATAAAAGAGCGTACTTTTGAAAACTTTCTGATTTTAGTTACTATGCTTAACTATGCTCAAGTGTATGTACTTTATGCTCTTGACTTTATTATTAAAGAAGAATAACAAGTTTATTAGTTGGAAATAAGAACAACTGAGATAGCTGAGTACGACTTGGCTTGCGCATGGGTAATTCAACATACGACATTGTCTTGCTCGATGAATGTCCATATCGGAATGCTCCATTGAATATAGAAAACTTATTGAATCCTTTTTTGTAAGTTTCTTTGTTGTTCAGAATCTTTTTATTTACCTTTGCAGTTACAACAGACTTACTATGGTTGACAGTGACAGGTGCGATTCGACGGATATGTTTCCTGTTCTGTGGCAGACAGTGAAGCCTGGAAGATGAATCAACAAATTATAAACCTTTTAAAACTTGTATTACAATTATGGCAGAAAACAACAATCAGGGACAGCAGGTGAAGATTGAACTCAAGCCCGAAGTGGCTCAGGGTGAGTATGCAAACCTGGCAATGATTAACCACTCCTCTTCGGAGTTTGTCATTGACTTCGCACACATGTTGCCCATAGCACCTCCTCAGATTTTCAGTCGTGTCATTATGGCTCCCGAACATGCAAAACGTCTGTTAGGTGCCTTACAGGAGAATATTGCTCGTTACGAGGCTGAATTCGGTCCCATTCGCATTCCCCAGCCTCAAGCTCCTAAGGAGGGTGCCACTATTGCGCCTTTCGGTACGGGCAAGGCATAAGTACGAAATTATTTATAATGAGCGGACTTGTCAGGCCCGCTCATTTTTATTGTTATGCTCTTTGGCTTTCAAGAGTTTGGTACTCTGTTTTTGTCATTACTCACTTTCGGGCCTGCTTTTACTCCTTTGCATGAGCTTGTTGATGTTTTGCGCGTGTTCAAGTCATGCATTTAATGATATAATTTTTTGTTGGATTTCGACCATATCTTCCGTGAGCAATATGAACCGCTCTATTTTTTCTCTCGTCAGTTTATTGACGACGAGGAGGAGTGTGCTGATATCGTTTCCGGTGCCTTCGAGAAGGTGTGGGAACTTCGCTTGGAAATTCGTGAAGACACGGTGAAATCTTTTCTCTATACTTATGTCCGCAATCGGGCGATAGATTATCTCAGAAGAAAGAAAGTTGAAAGGGGGTATCTCAAATTCATTCAAAATGAGACCAGTCGTTATATCGACAAAGGTTACTATGATGAGCAGCACGAGGTGGACGAAATTGTCTCCAAAGTACTCAAGTCTCTTGGAGAACCTACACGTTCTATTTTCGTTCATTGCTATGTAGATCGCATGAAATACCGAGAAGTAGCCGACCTTCTCGGCATCAGTCAGGCCACCGTGAAGAAACATATCGTGAAGGCATTGAAAATCATACGAGAGAAAAGAAAAAAAATATTAAAGGAGTAACCCTTTACCTTACGCCTTTCGTATAGAACATGAATTTATCAGACTACATATGAACAGCGAACAAGATAAGGAACAACGTTTAACCGAACTTGTGGATAAACTGCAGACGGCTACCGACGAAGACTGGGCTTCCCTTGCTGATGATGATGAGGCTTTGGAAGTAGCCCGGACGATTGGTGACATTCGTCAGAACTTGCTGCGCGAGCATACAAGTATCGATACAGAAGAGGCTCTCCGCACTTTTCATAAGCGATTGGATGAAGAGTCTCTCCCGCAGTCGTCCTCGTCGCATTTGCGCTATCTCTGGTGGATGGTGGCAGCTTTGGCTGCAGCTGTCTTGTTGTTCTTTGTGCTTCGTCCTGCAACCGAGAGTACCTCTTTGCCTCCCGGAACCGTTTATGTGGCTCATCATGTCAAATCCTTCCGGCTCTCTATTGACGGAAAGGAATCCTTGCGTCAACCCTTGGAGAAGGGGCGGGAAACCTATGTTGAGAAAAAAGACTATCAAACAATCCCTGCCGATACAAGTAGGGTGGACTTGCAAGTGCCTTTTGGTCAAACAGCCGCTGTTGATCTCCCCGATGGCAGCAAGGTTTACCTTCATGCCGGTAGCCGTCTGATTTTCCCGGCTCATTATCGCAACGGTGTGCGTTGGGCTTCGTTAGAGGGAGAGGCTTATTTCGTGGTGACGCACGATGCGGCGCGCCCCTTCACCGTTTTTGCCGATGGTGTGGAGACGAAGGTATTAGGAACTGAATTCAATGTCGATGCTACGGAGCATCATCAGACTCGCGTGACGCTGGTGACAGGTCATGTCAAGGTGAGTGGCAACGGTCATCAGTGTGATGTCAAGCCTGGTGAGCAGGCGACGGTGACGGATGGCGGCATTGCCACTTCAACGGTTGATGTGGACCGTTATACCAACTGGCGTGACGGCTATTTCTATTTCAACGACTATCCTTTGGCTACTATTCTCACCGAGGTTGGGCGTGAATACAATGTGACGGTGCGCTTCCGCAATGCCAATGCACAGCAGGTGCGTACTCATTTTGCTGCTCCGCGCAACATTAGTCTTTCGGAACTGATAGAACAGGTGAACCGCATGGGAAAGGTTCACGTCACCTTAAATGCTAACCGGGAGATAGAAGTTTATTAACTTTAGAAAGTATTTTCCGCTTTCTCTTTTCACTTTCCCTACTTTTTTATTATTTTCCTAACATTTTTCTCTTCTTACCGTACCCTTTTTTGAAATCATTTCGTATCAGTTAGGAAATATTAAAAAAGGAAGTATTAACTAATTTGTACTAAATATTGTTGTATGAAGAGAAAGTTTGCTTTTATACTTTGTCTTGTTGTGTTGTCATGCTTGCCGTTATTAGCGCGAGGGCAGGGGACGGAGCGACTGACTATGACGTTTAGGAACGAGCCTTTGCCAAAAGCTCTTTTGCGCATTGAAAAACAGTCAAGCTACAAGTTTGTCTTTGCCTACGAGGACGTGGAGCCTTATCGTGTCAATGGTCATGTTCGCAATGCCTCAGTTACCGAGGCTGTCCGCTATGTACTTCGTAAGACGCCACTCACCTTTACACTTGATGGTAAAATCATTAATGTGGTGGTTCGATCGCCTCAGTCATCTAAGCAGGCAGACAGCAGGGAACAGTCATTCTCCGGGCATGTCTATGATGTCGAGACCCGAGAACCTATTATTGGTGCACAAGTTAGGGTACGCGGTACGAAGGCTATCGCCATTACAGACGCCAATGGTGACTTTACACTTCGTTGCTCCTGTCCTGTCGGCTCCAAAGCAGAATTTATCTATTTAGGCATGAAGACTGTCGTTGCCACACTCCGCGACAACATGAAAGTCGGCATGAGAAGTGAGGCCAATACTCTTGATGATGTTGTCGTCACCGGTTACCAGCAACTCGACCGTCGCAATCTCACATCGTCTATTACCTCTATGAAAATGGAGGATCTTGAAATTGCCGGAGCTTCTACATTGGACAAGATGCTTCAAGGACGTATTCCGGATATGGTCGTGACCAATAGTTCGGGTGAAATCAACTCTGTTCCGAAAATACGTATTCGTGGAACTTCCACTCTCATTGGAAATCGTGAACCGCTATGGGTGGTCGATGGTGTGATAGTGAATGACCCGGTGGATCTTTCTGCAGATGTCATCAACGATCCCGACTATATCAATCGTATCGGCAATGCCATTTCCGGCATCAATCCGCAGGATATCGAACGCATAGACGTGCTGAAGGATGCAGCTGCCACAGCCCTTTACGGTACCCGCGCCGCAAACGGTATCATCGTTATCACTACGAAGAAGGGACGTGTGGGGAAACCTGTTGTCAGTTACAGTTTCGACGGGACTTACCGTAGAAGACCCCGCTACACAGATGAAAAGATAGACCTGATGAATTCACTTGAGCGCACCCAGGTATCGCGTGAGCTCGTCGAATCTCATTATGTTTTTCCTTCCGACATGGCTTCCGTCGGATATGAAGATGCCATACAGAAATATTATTCCGGAGTCTATACCCGTTCGGAGTTCGAAAACATGGTGGCAAAGTATGAGACCCAGAACACCGACTGGTTCGACTTGCTTTGTCGCGACACCTTCTCTGCCAGCCATGCCGTGAATATTTCCGGTGGCAACGACAAGATGCGCTATTATGCCTCTTTAGGCTACACGGGAGAAGATGACGTGGTGAAGGGCAACTCAAATACCCGATATACCGCCGCCACCAATCTCGACTTCTCTATCACGCCGAAATTCCAGGCAGCTCTTCAGTTGAGTGCTTATCGCAACAAGCGCGACTATAATCAAGACGACGTTTCTCCCATCGACTATGCCTATCGTACTTCCCGTGTCATTCCGGCTTACAACGAAGACGGTTCCTACTACTTTTATGACAAAGGCGGCACCAACGGTAACTACCAATACAATATCCTTAATGAGATAGACAACAGTTATAAGAAGCAAACGGTGGACGGACTGAATGCCACGCTCAACCTGCACTATTATGTCACTGACTGGTTCTTCCTTAACAGTGTGCTCAGCTATGCCACCACCGATACCAATATTGAGGGGTGGTATGGAGAGGACAGCTATTATGCGCAGAGCCTCAGAGGCGTCGCCTCGGAACCGCAAAACAGTATGATGCCTTTCGGAGGTGAGCTTAGTGAGAACGACGTGCGCACAAAGAGCTACACCGCCCGTTTGCAGGCAAACTTTAATAAATATTTCGGAGAAGAAAAAGCCCACAATATCAACTTCATCGCCGGTGTGGAGGCCAACTCCGTGAGATATAACGGTAATTCCTACACACAGCGTGGCTACTATAAGGACAGAGGTAAGAAGTTTATTACCAATGTTCCTTCTGAATACACCTCTTATATTAATTGGCTTACTACCAATATGCCGACTATCACTGACACGCGCACTAATCTGCTGTCGGCTTATGCTTCACTCTCCTACAGTTTCAAGGATTTGTTCACCCTCAACGCCAACGGGCGCTACGATGGTTCAAACAAGTTCGGTGACCGCAGCAACGATAAGATTCTGCCGGTATGGTCTGTGTCTGGCAATGCAAATATCAAGCGACTTACAGGTTTAAAAGCCAAGTGGGTGGACGCTCTCACCTTGAAACTCTCTTATGGTGGACAGGGAAATATGCTTGACGGACAGACACCTGTAATGACGCTCACGAAAGGCTCTTACGATACCCACTACAATGAAATGGTGTCCACTGTGAATGCTTTCGCCAATCCTGACCTCAAGTGGGAGAAGACCCATTCGTTCAATACCGGCATTGAGACATCTCTCTTCAATGGAAGACTCATGGCTGAAGTGGAATACTATTACAAGAAAACCACCGATGCCTTCATGAACAAGACTATCTCTGACATCAACGGCTATACTTCCTACGTGGTCAACTCCGGTGAGATTATCAACCAGGGTTACAACATTTCCATCACCTCCGTTCCCGTGCGTATCAAGGATTTCAACTGGATGCTTTCAGGCTCCTTTTCTAAGGTGTTCAACCGCATCAATACTGCGCCGGGTATGGATACCTACGAGTTGTCCGACTATCTCAACGGCACTGCCATCGTGCGCGGTGAACCTGTGGGAACCTTCTACAGCTATCGATTCATCGGTCTTAATCCCGAGGACGGCGGACCGCTGTTTGACGACTGGGAAGACCGGTCTGACGAGCTTATCGGCCTCTCCAAAGCAGAGACCTTTACCACTGTGCTCGAGGCCAGCGGCAAGCGTGACCCCGACATCTCGGGCAACGTGAATAACACCTTCAGTTGGAAGGGCTTCCGGTTAGGCATTCTCTTCAACTTCAGCATGGGCAACAAGGTGCGTCTCTTCCGTATCTACGACCAGGGCGGTTCTGGTGTGAGTCCGGCTACCATCTATCCCGAATACAATCTTAACCGGGCGGTGCTCAACAGATGGAAACAACCAGGTGACGAGCTCACCACCAATATCCCTTCCATCATTTCGACGAGCGACCCTAACTACTATAAGTACAGTACTCACTGGTCGTCGGGTTCCAACTATCAGGGTGTGACTCTTGCCACAGACTCGTGGACAATGTACGACTATAGCAACATCCGCGTGGTGAGCGGCGATTACGTCCGGTTGGCTAATATCAGCCTCACCTATGAACTGCCACAGTCTCTTCTGGAGAAATGGCATGCCCAGCGCATCGCCATCACTCTTTCCGGAACCAATCTCCATACCTGGTGCTCGAAGGAGCTGAAAGGCCAGACGCCTACCCAAAGCGGTTTCGCCACCGTGCAGCTCGGTGATACCCCTTATTATTCACTTAGCTTGAATGTGCAATTCTAATCCCATCCTCATGAAATATTCAAGACATATCTTAATATCTGTCGCCGCCCTGTTCCTGTTCTCGTCATGCGGTGACTACCTCAAGGAATATTCTCAGGACACTGATTATGTGCGTACCTGGGAAGATCTTAACGAGACACTCATCGGCGACTGCTATATACCGGAATACCAGTGCAACACGGTCAGCCAGGTCAGTGACAATCAATATTTCATCCATTTCCTCGGTGACGAACTTGTGGAGAACCCAACGGGCTATTCGCCTTGGTATATGATGTATGATGACAAAGAGAAGGTGTTCGGCTATTTTACGTGGCAGGCCCGCAGCGGACAGAATGATACTTATACCGGTTATAACGAGGAAAACGGTAACTGGACTCAGATTTACCGGCTCATCAATGTAGCCAACAACATCATCTATTCTTTAGGCGATGTGCCACAGAACACTACAGAAGAGAAGACCGGTGCGATGAAGGTGGACGGCGAGGCTCATTTCCTCCGTGCCTATTATTACTTCTGGCTCGTCAATCTCTATGGCGATCCCTATCAGGCTTCCACGGCTTCCACCGACCTCGGCGTGCCCATCAAGACTTCCGAGAAAGTGGAGGACAAGTATTTTCAGCGCAATACCGTGCAGGAGTGTTACGACCAGATTCTGGCCGATCTCGCTATCGCAGAGTCCGACCTTTCACAGACTGGCAGTCAGCCCTCCGTATTTCGTGCAGATGTCACAGCGGTGCGCTTCCTCATGAGCCGCGTTTACCTTTACATGCAGAATTGGGAGAAGGCAGCAGAGTATGCTCAGAAAGTTATCGACGCTAAGAGTACCCTTACCAATCTTAATCGTATGTCGGAGGGACAGGCTTTCCTGTCGGAATCGTCGGACGAGACCATCTTCTCTATGGGCGGCAATGCCATGCCCAATTTCACCTCTTTCGAATACAAGGGATTCTCCATCAGCGATACCATATATAATATGTATGCAGATGATGACCTCCGTAAGACGCTCTTCATGTGGCACCACGGCACCTTCAACGGATATACCAAACTTGAAGATGCTTCCACGGACGCAACGACGCCCAATACAGATGCATATTACTATCAGGAACATTACTACTTGCCTTGGAATTTTGCCCAAAGCGAGGTGAGCGACAAGTTCCTCTTCCGTACCGCTGAGGCTTATCTTACCAAAGCCGAGGCCGAAGCTTACATGGGTAATGAGGACGAGGCTCGCCAACTCATCAACACGCTTCGCAGTTATCGCTACAAGACAGGTTCCGATTATGAGGTCACGGCAACAGGCAATGACCTCGTGCGGCTCATCCGTGACGAGCGCGAGCGGGAACTTTGCCTGGAGGGACAGCGCTGGTTCGACTTGCGACGTTATGGCGTTTGTCCTGTCTGCCCCGAGCGCAAGCCCATCATACATGACTATTATTATTACACCGATCGCAATTCCACTACTCAGGTTGAAATGCACCGCTTTACGCTCGAGCCCGACGACTGGGGCTACACGCTACCCATTCCGCAGGAAGTTATCGACTTCAACGGCATGACGCAGAATGAGCGGGGGACGAGAACCTACACTACCATACAACTTCAATAATAATTCTTTCGTAACACATCATGAACAGATATATTGTCTTTTTCCTTCCACTTCTTATGGCTTTGTGCCTCTCGGCTTGCAGCGGAGAGGATGACCTGCAGCCCAGTGGCGCCGACGGCAATTACTTTCTTCCCGATGAGGCAGCCACGGATGCCGAGTCTGTTCTCAGACGACAGTTCTATGAGGACAACGCCTGCTATCTGCTCTTCAACGACACGCTGCGCCATGAGGTCACAGGTGTAAATACCGACGGCACGCCCCTCTATTTCACGGAATTGCTCGATTTGACCTATCAGATGACTTCCACGGTTTCCTATGCCAACCGCTACGATTATCTTTCGACGATAGAGGAGAAGCAGGCAACCGCTGACTTCATCGAGAACTATTTATTGGGGCATCTGTCTGAGAGCTTGCGTCCCTTCTGCTGGTTGGCGGTGTCGCACATTACAAACTATTCGGTCAGCGACGGAGTGTATTCTTACAACAGCGAGCCGGAGTTCTATGCCGGTGACAGGGGCGTGGCTTTGGCACTCGGCGCCCTTACGGACATGAGCGAGACGGAAAAGCAGCAGTTTGCCGCCGACATCCTCGCCTCCACGATGGCGAATAAGGTGAGCGCTCAGACCTCCGACGTGCTGGAGCCCTTCACCTCCATCTCTTCAAGTCTTTACGGCACCTATGTCCCCGACGAGGATATGGCTTGGACCGAGGAGGAGAACTTGCAGAATATGTATGCCGCGGGCTTTGTCACCGGTCACTACTATGACATTTACCTTCTTTATAACACCTATCCCAGTCAGGACGAAGATGTGCAGTCCTACGTCCGCTTGGTGCTCACTTCCACCGAGGAAGAAGTGGAGAGTCAGTTTGCTGACTATCCTACTATCTTGAGGAAATACAGCATCATGCGCAATATCATACTGAATTTGGGATACCAATTCTAAATAACCCAGAACCATACAGAAGATGAAACGAACCATATTCATACCACTCCTGCTGCTCGCGCTCCTTTGTGCGTGCAGCGATGATGACAACGAGACCACGCTGCCCACCGTGCTCCCGGAAGCTACGGGACAGTTTACCGATGCCCGCGACGGCAATGTCTATCATTGGGTACGCTTTGGCGGACTCGACTGGACTGTTGAGAACGCAAGCTATAACACCGGCGATGACAACTGCGCCATTTACCAAACACCGCAGGATGCCAGTACCGCGGATAATGCATATAACGATACGCTGACACTCCGTCAGTATGGCTACCTCTACAATCTCACGGGTGCGCAGACAGCCGTGCCGGACGGATGGCGGCTGCCAACCGATGAAGACTGGCAAAAGCTGGAAATGGCGCTTGGAATGAGTCAGACGGAGGCTGAGGCCGATGGCTGGCGAGGTTCTGTGGAAGCCTATCTGCTCACACAGGGCGATGAAGGTACGGGACTCTCCTTGCGCTTCGGCGGCTTCTACGACTTCAACAGTTCTTCTTATGCCTCCCACTTCCTGTGGCTGACCGCGATGGCCTACTATTGGACATCCACCACCAACGAGGAGGGAAGTCTGTGTTATATGAGAAAGTTGCTCTACAATAGGGGAGAGGTGTGGAGACATACCACCTCGGTGAACAACAAGCTCAGTGTGCGTTTTGTGAGAGACGCCGAGTGAAAGTCTGCTGTTTAATTAAGAAAAAATAAATTTGAGGGAAATCAGCCTTTTTGTGGGTCTTTTTTCTCATCCTTTACGTTTTACATTTAAAATGACAACAACATTTTTCTTCACCCCGAAGATGATAGTCCGCCGCTTGCAGGCGTTGCTGATAGTCTTGTTGGCTCCGTTTGCTGTGGCTACGGCTCAGGAGTTCCGCATCGTCAGTGACATCCCCGGTCTGCCGGAAGGACTCGCTGTGGGACTGCTCACTCAGGAAGATTCCACGGTGGAGGTAGTCAATGATACCGTGCGGAACGGTCGCTTCGAACTGAGAGGTCATCTCTCTCATCCGCAGTTGTGTACGCTGGTGACGAACAATCTCGGACTGCTCCCGCCTGACAATGAGGATATGAGCAAAATCCGCTGGACCTATACGTCGATATTCGTCAGCGATACCTTGATGACCTTTCAAGCCGACCATTACGACAGCATTGATTCCGACAAGCCTCTCTCTGCTTCTTTCCGTGTGACCGGCGGTCAGCCTCAGACGGATTTCAACCAATATAATGAGCAGTTGAGGAGTGCTCAGAAGGCAGGGAATATTGACGTGCGCAAGTTCAACATGAACTTCATTGCGGGTCATCCTCATTCCGTGGTATCGCTGTGGTTGGCAGATGCCATGCTGATGCAGGCTACGCCGCGCCTGTCCAAGTCTGAGGTGGAACATCTTCAGTCGCTCATCACTACGGTGCCGGACGATGAGCAGCGGCTGGCTCTCTTTCACCGTCACTGCAAGGCGGCAGCCTCTACAGCCGTCGGTCTGCCTGTGGCACCGTTACCCTTGGTTGACCGTTCAGGCAAGCAATATTCGCTCACTGAAGTGGTGCCTCACGGCAAATATGTCCTGATAGATTTCTGGGCTTCGTGGTGTGGCATCTGTCGGGCACAGATTCCCGAAGTGAAAGATTTGCTGAAGCATCACAGTGACCAGTTGACGGTGGTGGGAGTGTCCGACGACCGCAACAAGGCGGCATGGCTCAAGGCTCTCGACAAGGAGCAGATGACGTGGTCCCAATACCAGCTCACTCCGGAGGGCGGCAAGCGCTTGCTCTCAGAGTATCTCATAGTAGGCGTTCCCTATTATCTGCTTGTGGGTCCCGATGGAAAGGTGTTGGCGGCTCCGGGAAGACCAGCTGAAGTGGAGGACTTTCTCAAATAGCGAAGGTCCGATTCTCTCGGTTACCTGTTATTCTGGTTACGTGTTCGGTGAAGCAATTACCTGCCTGGAGTGATTCAGTATCTGTCAGTAGTGGCGGTGCTTAATTTCCGGGGCTTTCTTGAAGGAACAACCAAATTAATTTTTTAGCTATAATGAAAAAACTATTTCTTACCTTTCTTGTCCTTCTCAGCGCGGTTGGCGCTTCGGCACAGAAGGCTGTCATCACAGGAACTGCCGATAGCATTGCTGACGGTTCAAAAGTCTTTTTGGCTGAAATGCAGGGCTTCTTCAGTTTCATACCTCACGATTCGACCATTGTCAAGGATGGTAAATTCGCTCTTACAGTAGAGCAGAAAGACCCGCAATACCTTTATCTCATAATTTTGAATAAGGCAAAGCCCAAGGATATGCGTATGAGAGGTTTCATTCTTGAGCCGGGCGAGTTCAGCTTCGTCATGAACCGTGGTGAGAACGGCACCTCTCTTAAGGGCGGACGTGACAACGAACTGTGGGACGCCTATGAGAAAAGTGAGGACGATGCTTATGCCACCGTCGATGGTGTATGGCGGCTTTCCAAGGACAGCACCCAGTCTGCCGAAGTACGGAAAAAAGCTGCAGAGCGGTTGAAAGCCTTTGACGATTCTCTGAAAGCAGCTCGTTACGACCGTATCTTGGCCAATATCCCTTCTGGCTTCAGCAGTGTACTCCTCTCCATGAACTATTTTGATATGCCTGAGGAGGTGCTCACTAAAATTCTTGATGCAATGGCAAATCGCTGTCCCGACGATGCTGTCTACAAGAGTATTGTAGCCGAGCGGGAGGCCACAGCCCGTACCTCTGTCGGCAAGACCTATACGGACATCACCCAGCCGGGCGTGGACGGAAAGCCTGTGAGCGTGTCTACCTATGTAAAGAAAAACAAACTGACGCTTATCGACTTCTGGGCTTCGTGGTGCGGTCCCTGTCGTGCGGAAATGCCCAATGTGGTTGCAGCCTACAACAAATATCATAATAAAGGTTTCGAGGTTGTCGGTGTTTCCCTCGATAACCGGCGTGAGGCTTGGGTGAAGGCAATCAGTCAACTGAAGATGCCTTGGCCTCAGATGAGCGACCTCAAGGGCTGGCAGAGTGCAGGTGCAGCAGCCTACAATGTCAAGGCAATTCCCTCGAATGTACTTATTGATGCCAATGGGCGTATTATCGCAAAAGATTTGCGAGGTGAGGACTTGACGGGCAAGCTTGCAGAACTCTTGGATAAATAGAAAGATATTGTGGGAGGTTTGTTCAATCCCTAATCATATTGCCTCTTACGATAATTAAAGTCGAATTTCATTTGTCTCATATTGTTCGTTTAAGTTGCATTCACATAGTTTGTGGATGCAACTTTTTGTTTTATTACTATCCGATAAACAAGGTTTATCCATTCCCGATTATCTATAAATTCGGATTAGGATTCTTCTTATATCTGTGAGGTGGGTGAGTGGTAGGTTTGATTAAAAGCCGATGGCTTGATTAAGAGTAGGAAGCTCGATTAAAAGTTAAAAGTATTTGGCTCGAATATGAACAAGACCTCCAAATGATTTAATGTATATGGCTTCACGGTTTAAGTCATATAGCTTTGTGATTTATGGCAGATGGATTCTCAATTTATCATATATAGCTTGATGATTCAGGTCGTTTGGTCGCAATTTTATATTAACGATTCAGTTATTAGGAGTATATAATTTACTGATATAAGTCATTCGGCAGCTATTTTTTACATGCTTTTTCGTCAGCATGTCGTCGTTAGTTGTTTCTGATGATAACAACTCCTCGTCATTTCTTATCTGTCGGCTAAATAGCAGGATTGCCGGTCTCCCTGTAAAGGTTATGAACGACTTGAGACAGTTATATTAATGACAGGTTGTACTCCAATTAATAATAGAATTCAACTTTCGCAAGTAATAATCACACTAATTGCAGGGCCGGTAGCCCTGCAGTGAATGTAAGAATGGACGGAAGAGGTAGTGTCTTCCGGGTGCGGATTCATTGTCTTGATACTTGTCTATCAATAAATTATCTACTTGCGAAAGTTTAGTTATATATATAATAAGGTGCTTGTCGATATATAATAAGGTGTTTGTCGGGAAGGCTGGGCCTGTGGAGTTGTAGCAATAATATTCATATGACATTGACTGCAGAGCATCTCCGCAATAGGCAAGATATACATAATGTGGAAGTTAATAACTGCTGTAACATCGTAGATAAGTACCCCTGACGTTGAAGTCAAAAGCCGCATAGAACAGTAGACAAAATTCCCGTAACGTAGTAGCCATAGAACCATAGCGCAGCAGTCAGAACCTTTGTTAATTACGCTGAATGGT
>JBMNUW010000084.1:0-13142 GCA_050946475.1 Prevotella sp. | reverse complement strand
GACTGGCATTTACCGTAATTATGTGATAAAGAAAGGAAAATAGTGTAAGAAGCTATTAGGAAATTCTGCTTAAATTTGCACCAACAAAATACAGGAACAACAAGACGATATTAAAAGATATTCATTATGGAAACTTTCAATTACACATACCCCATCAGGGTGCATTTTGGCAAAGGCACTGCCGATAAAGTGCTCAAGGAAGAACTCAAGCGCTATGGCACACGTGTGATGTTGGCATACGGTGGCGGAAGCATCAAGCGCACAGGTCTCTATGACCATCTGAAGCAGTTGCTCAAGGAGGCCGGCAAGGAGGTCATCGATTTCGGTGGCATTATGTCAAATCCCACGTATGCCAAAGTTCAAGAAGGTGCCCGCATTGCCCGCGAAAACCGTGTAGACCTGATTCTTGCCGTGGGCGGCGGTTCGGTGTCCGACTGCTGCAAAGTTGTATCGGCACAAGCCTTGATTGATGAGGACCTATGGACGTTGGAATACGACAAGAAGCAACAGCCCACAAAGTTCCTGCCGATGGGCGTGGTGGTGACAGCCGGCGGCACAGGCTCTGAGGAAAACAACGGAGCCGTCATAACTCATGAGGAGAAGAAAATCAAGGGAGCACTGTGGGGCGCCTTAGCAGATTTTGTGGTATTGGACAGCGACCTGACGCTCACTGTACCCATGAAACAGGTCATCAGTGGTGCCTTTGACACACTGAGTCACTGTATGGAAACTTATTTCGGCGGTCCTCACGGCGACCAAGTGAATGTTATTGACGAAATGAACGAGTCCGTTCAGCGCAACATCATCCGCAACATCCGTGCTTTGATTAAGAATCCCAACGATGACTATGCACGCGGTGAACTGCTTTGGGATGCTGCAATAGCCGAGAATGGCATGCTCAAGATAGGCAAAGTCACTGACTTTCAGTGTCACATGATTGAGCATCAATTGGGTGCCTACACCAACTGCAACCACGGAGCCGGACTTGCCGTAATTCATCCGGTTGTCTATCGTCACATTTATAAGAGCGCTCTTCCACAGTTCGCCCGTTTCGCCCGTGAGGTATGGGGTATCAGCGCTGACGGTAAAAGTGAGGTGGAACTGGCCAAGGAAGGCGTAGAAGCTCTAGCCGATTTTATCCGTGAGATTGGTATGCCGACACGATTAGACGATATTGCTTCGGTTAATGATGATTTGTTGCAGGCCGTTGCTGACTCAGCCATCATTACGCCAGGTTGTTGCAAACAACTTTCTCGTAATGAAATTTTTGATATTTTGAAGGAGTGTGAGTGAAAAGGAATTTTGTAGCGTTTATTTGAATTACTGATTGTAATCAATGATTTAACTTCATTACTAGTTATAAACTCAACAATGATTAGTATAGACAGCGAAGGTCAGTGATCTTTGCTGTCTTTTTTGTCCGACGTGCATTGTCTTCGAAAACAACTGTTGACAAGTTCCCTCTCTTTTTTAGACAATCTGTCCCCTTGTTATACATATTTTAAATTTTTCTGACAACGATGGCAGTAATGAATGTATTTTAAAGCTCGGGCACGTTTATTGCAACCCGAATAGATGAATCCCTGAAATCGGACAAGGAATTGCGAATACGATTCAATGGATGGCGTGAGGGTATCAAAGACAATGAAAATCATTAAAATAAGAATAAGGAGGCAACAATGATTACAATTAATTTTCTGAGACCATTCAGCAGCATGATGGACTTTATGCTTAATGATGTTGACCTACTTCCACATTTTGAGGAAATTCCGACCAATCTGAAAGAGAGCGATGATAGTTATGTCATGGAGATGGCTATTCCAGGCATGAAGCGTAGTAACGTTTCCTTGAAAGTAAAAAACGGTATGCTCCGACTTCTCATTCACAAGGGTCACCGGTTTCACTGGCCTTGGCAGAGGAACCGCGTCTATATTCGCTGTGAACGGAAATTACCGTTGCCAGACAGTGTGGACGTGAATAAAATCAAGGCCAAGGTATGCGACGGGGTTCTGACCATCACCTTTCCCAAGAAAGAGAGTTATGTGACCATTGACAGCAATCCGCGAATTCAAATTCAGATTGCCTGACAGGTTGTTTCTTTCATCTCCAGTTTCAAAAACATTTTTATATATGGAATGGAAACCGTCACACTACTGTGGCGGTTTTGTCATTTTGATGATGAAAAGCGCAGACAAATATTTTTTAATGCTTTTCCCCTTGTAGTATCATATTTTATTACTATTTTTGAAAAGAAAAATAGACACTTGCAATTCATGAACGAAATTACGACGGAGAATCTGATTATTGGCGGAGGACCAGCGGGAAGTGCTTGTGGCATCTCTCTTCGCAACGCCGGGAAAGATTGCCTGATTGCAGAGAGAGCCAAGTGGCCGCGCTCGAAATTGTGTGCTGGTGTTCTTACTGACAAGTCGAGACAATGTCTAACAGACCTTTTAGGTCCTATTGAGTACGAGAAGTTAATGGAGGCTTCGCTTAAGGCTTGTGAGCCTCGTCTGAAACTGTGGCAGCGTCAGCATTGTTTTGTTGATGTAGATTTGTCAGACAAGTCCTGCCAGCCCAAGTTTCTGCAAGGCACCGACTGTTCCATTCATGAGGTGGACCGTCCGCGTTTCGACCAGTTTCTCGTCAATCGGTTCGTGGAATTGGGCGGAAAGCTTATTGATGGTGACGGTGTGAAGGATGTTTCCTTTGCCGACAACACAGCTGTCACTTCCTCCGGAATTATCATCCATTTTCGTCATCTCGTTGCGGCTGATGGGGCATATAGTCATGTGGAGCACTTACTCCATCGTTTTGACCCATCCTTCAAAACTAAGCGAGAGAACAGCCTGGCATTAGAAATTAATGTCAGTCGTGAAGACCTCGACATCCAAGGTATCAACATCTATTTTGGATACGTGCCTCATACCTATGCCTGGGCTTTCTCTAAAGGTGACGGAGTCTGTTTGGGTATCTGTCGAATTGCGGGCCGGATGATTGACATTCGGGCGGCTATGAGGGAGTTTTGTTCAGACTTGGGATTGCGCCATCCTGAACGTTATCCCTACAAGGGAGCACAACTTCCATTCGGCAATGCCATGCGTCGTCCCTTGTGGCACGATAAAGTGTTCTTCGTGGGAGATGCAGCGGGTCTTGATGAGCCTGTCACGGGTGAGGGTATTTATTACGCCCTGCAGAGTGGAGTCGATGCAGCGTCAGCCTTGGTGGACAATCCGCGACGTTATCTAGAAAGTAACGACCGTCTTCAACAGATTCTGCGCAAGAGTGGACGTTATCAACAGTTGTTCAATCATCGTTTGTCGATGTATGCTTTCAGAAAGACTGCAACGCACCACAACAACTTTGTCGGTTTTTTCTATCTCACTCAAATTGAACATGCCACGACGCAATCGTTGCCTCGAATTATCAAGAACTATCATAGCCTTCGTTGAGAAAGAGTCTCATGGGTGATCATAAAATTGAATGTGTCATAGATTGGGAAAAGAATAAATAATGGTATCGGAAAAAGAAATAACGGGCATTCGACTTCAGAAGAATCATTGCCTCAGCCAAGACACGGATTATGCTGCTTACAGCTACGAAAGTACTGCTAACGTCAGGAAACTGCATGAGACCATTCCCGGGTACAAGCCAACCAAGCTCGTTTCTCTAAAGTCTTTTGCTCAAAGAGCTGGCATTAAGGCTATGTTGGTGAAGGACGAGTCAACGCGTTTCGGGGAACAGGCGTTTAAGCCGCTCGGCGGAGTCTATGCCATGTTCAGGGTCATTTGTGAGCAACTGCATTTGGATTATCGTCTAACCAGTCTGAATCAGTTGCTCAACACACAGCAGTATAGAGAGGCTATCGGCAAGATGACTTTTATCACTACTACCGATGGCAATCATGGTCGTGGGGTGAGCTGGGCCTCAGGGCTCTTCGGCTCCCATAGCTATGTGTATATGCCAAAGGGTACTGTTCCTGTAAGGGCGGAGAACATTCGTCGTGCTGGCAATGCTCAAGTAGAAATCACCGATATGCTCTATGACGACTGCGTGAAATTCACAGACAAACTCGCCCGTCGAAACGGTTGGTTTCTTATTCAGGATACTTCGTGGCCAGGCAATGAGTTGATTCCCTCTTGGATTATGCTCGGCTATACGACAATGGTTTATGAGGCGCTTTTGCAGATGCGAGCACAAGGCTACGACCGCCCCACTCACGTCTTCCTGCAAGCGGGCGTCGGTTCCATGGCTGGTGCCGTTACGGCAGCGTTGAAGGCTACCTATGGTGACAACATGCCTATCGTGGCAACGGTAGAGCCTACCGAAGTGGCTTGTTTCTATGAGTCATTAAAGGCTGGCGATGGCAATCCTCATACTTCCACGGGCAACAACATCACCATTATGGCGGGACTTAACTGCGCCACGCCCTGTGGACTGGCTTGGAATCTCTTCCGCGACTATGGTCGTTATGCACTGTCTGTTCCCGACGAGGTGACACGGAGAGGCATGCGACTGCTGGCACATCCTCTTGGTAATGATCCCAAAGTGGTGTCCGGAGAATCGGGAGCTGTCACTACGGGTTTAGTTGAAGAACTTTGCCTCTCCTCTTCTTGTAAGGACTTGAGAGAGGAACTTATGTTGGATAAAGATGCCGTTGTTCTCTGCTTTAGTACAGAGGGCGACACGGATCCGGAGAATTATCGTAACATTACTGGTTATCACCTTTGACCATCCTATTGAAGAATACGACAATGAAGACTTCTTCTTTTTTGTTGTTCTTTTGTCATTAAGAAAAATATATGATTTTTCCTACGGGCTTGCTTGTTTGTGCTGCCTATTGCTCTTTTCTAAAAGCTTCTATTATGTGGAGCGTTATCAAGAACTTTAATAAAAAATAATAAAAAAACAAACTTGATAGAACATCGTATCACTAAAAGCTCTATATTTGTAAAAACACCTATAGTAAAACACCTATACAATGGGAACGCCCTTGTTGACTATGGTTCATGAATGAATCTTCTAATCAATTTAATAAATCAATATGAAACAAATTTTAAAAGCCTGCCCTTTGTTAGTGTTCAGTCTTTTGATGAGTGCCTGTCAAAAAGTAGATTTTGAAAGTAATGACTCCGAAATTCTGGAAAACGAGGACAAAGTAACACTGAAGGTAAATGTCAATCAGTATGAGCAAACTGACTTTGAATCAAGTCGAGCTGTGCCAATTAAGAATCTCTGCAAAAGATTGAGCCTCGGACTCTATCAGGACGGCAAGCTTGTTATGAAGAAAAATCAATATCCTAACTCGCCGGCTCTAGGAAGATTGGAGCTCCAAGTGGTGCCCGGTAATTACCAATTACTTGTTTTCGCACATAATAACGATACTACAGCAACAATCACCCAACCACAGGAAATAAGTTTCTCTCCTAAGAAAGTAACGGATACCTTCATTAATTATCAGCAAGTAGACGTTCAGGAAAACACTACGATTTCAGTAACCTTGGATCGTGTAGTAGGAATGTTCCGACTTTGCACGGAAGATAACCTTCCAGAGAATGTGGCTGCTGTTTCCATAAAATATACGGGAGGCAGTTCTACGCTCAACGCTGTGTCGGGATATGGTTGCGTGAAATCGCGCCAGGAGGAGAGATTCACCATGACAAATGAGATGTACGGGAGTCCTCTTCAACTTGACGTTTATACATTCCCCAGGCAAGACAGTCAAAAGCTCAACGTTACCATAAACTGTCTTGATGACAAGGAAAACATCTTGTATTCAAGACAATTGGATGATGTACCCATCGCTAAGAAGCAGATAACGAGATGCAAACTGAAGCTCTTTGTCGATGATAGTGGCGAAACACCCGATACACCAGAGATCGGAACGAATAACGACGTTACTATCGAAATACTGGCCAAGGATGAATGGAGCACGATAGACTACAAGATTGTTGAGTAAATACTTGCCAGGCCATCATCTCACGATGACAAAACGTGCAAATTTAAGCAATAGCTGCTTGGTGCCTACGTCATTGAAATCGATGGTGGCCTTGCTGTTCTCTCCTGTGCCCTCTATCGCCATGACAGTTCCTCGGCCGAAACGCTGATGTTCGATAACCATTCCAACAGATAGTCCTCCGATTGCCGACGACTGTAGCGAGGCATTTTGGGACTTGGCAACCGGTACACCTCCGCTACGTCCTACCCTCTTCCAGTTTCCCGAAGACAGGGAACTTTTGTCAGACTCCTTATGTAAAGGAGAGGATGAATATCTCTCGACAGAACGCGATTCTTGCATCTGCCTGTCAGGACGTCGTCTGAAGCCTCCACCCCATGATTCACCGAACGTCGGTTCTTCGTTCCATGAATCTTCCAGCCAACTGCTGTGGGGCACAGGATTTTTGTAACCTTCGCGTCGCACTTCGAGATAATCGGCATCAATGTCTTTTAAGAACATGCTGGGCCGTACTTGCAGGTCGGGCTTTCCATAGTGCCACCGCTGATGTGCCCATGAGATGTAGCAATGGCGTTCGGCTCTCGTAATAGCCACATAGAACAAGCGGCGCTCTTCCTCTATTTCGCGAGCCGAATTCATAGAAAGGGGACTTGGAAACATGTTCTCCTCAACACCTACGATGAAGACGGTCTTGAATTCCAAGCCCTTGGCTGCATGGATGGTCATGAGAGAAATTTTGTCGTCAGAAGCATCATCACTATCTAAATCCGTCATCAGCGATACGGTAGCGAGATAGTCGTCGATATAAAAATGGTCGGACTGTCCGTCTTCCTGTTGGGCCTGAACAAAACTGGCAATGGCAGACATCAGTTCATCGACATTTTCTTTCCTGTCTTGTCCCTCCGGAGTCTTGTCATGCAATAGTTCTTCCGAAATCCCGGTATCGAGGATGATCTTTCGAACGAGTGACTCTACGTCTTGTCGATGCCGTAGTGCTATGAATCCACTTATCAACTGATGGAAAGCCAGCAACTTGCTCAAGGTTCCCTTGTTCACTCCTATCTCGTAGTCGGCAGGATTGTCTAGGAGAGTCCATGCGCTGACACCGTAGTTTCGGGCTGCTTCGGCCAGTCGTTGCAGTGTGGTATTGCCGATACCTCTTGCCGGATAATTAACCACTCTGTAGAATGCTTCTTCATCATGAGGATTTACTACAAGGCGCATGTAGGCGATAATATCCTTTATTTCTTTTCGCTGGTAAAAGCTTAGTCCTCCATAGATGCGATATTTGTCGCCAAGTCCTACGGATGCTGTGCGCATTTCTTCCTCAAAGAGACGGCTCTGTGCATTGGTACGGTATAATATAGCGAAGTCACTCCATCGACAGCCTTCCTTTTTTTGCAGAGTTTTGATTTCCCGGCACACAGTTTTGGCTTCAGTCTTGTCAGAGGCGTTCTCAAGAACGCATATCTTCTCGCCCACTTCGTTTTTGCTGTATAGCTGCTTGGGAATTTGGTTTCTGTTGTGCGTCATGAGTGAATTGGCAGCTTGTACGATGAGTTGTGTCGAACGATAGTTTTGTTCTAGCTTGAAAAGCTTGGCTTCGGGATAACTCTTCTGAAATGTCAGAATATTGTCGATGTTAGCTCCACGAAATGCATAAATACTCTGGTAATCATCTCCAACCACGCAGAGCTTTCGACGATTCTTGGTGAGCAGTTCCAAAATTCGGCGTTGCACATAATTGGTATCTTGATACTCGTCTACCAACACGAACTCAAACAGTTTTTCATATTTCTGCCGTGCCTCTTCATTGTTTGAGAGCAGTTGGAAAGTAAGTACCAACAGATCATCAAAGTCCATGCAATTAGACTTCTTCAGACGTTGCTGATAAGCCACATAGATATTACCTATTTCCGGCATATTGCGATTACGATCCCAATCCAACCGTTGCATGTCATTGACATAATTATCGGCTGTAACCAACTTGTTCTTGGCTTTTGAGATGATGCCATGCACTGTCGCCGGCTTATAAACTTTCTCATCCAGTCCTTTCTCCTTCACAATTTTCTTAATCACCGAACGTGAGTCTGCCTCGTCGTAGATTGTATAATCAGAAGTATAATCCAACTTTGTAGCCTCCACTCTCAATATGCGAGAGAAGATGGAATGAAAGGTGCCCATGCGGAGATTACCGGCCAATTCAGGTCCAACGAGTTTTGCAATGCGCTCCTTCATCTCATTGGCAGCCTTGTTGGTGAACGTCAGTGCAAGAATGTGCCATGGCTGGAGACCAGTCTGTAGCAGGTAGGCTATCTTGTAGGTGAGCACTCTGGTTTTTCCGGAGCCGGCACCGGCAATGATGAGTTGCGGTCCGTCGCAATATTCCACGGCTTCCCTTTGTCTGTCGTTCAGTTGTTCGAGAAATTCGTCTTTATTATCCATATTAGGGTATCTTTCTTTGCTGTTTTATCGATAGGTGCCTCCCACAGCCGTGCGTGGGTCGTAGTCTTCGCCCTCTTTGGGGAAGGTTGGGATATAACGCATGTTATTCTTTATTTGCCGTTGGCGTTGCCGCATATAGGCACTGGGATATTTAGAGGAGAATTTTCTGGGATTAGGCAGTGTCGCGGCTATCAAGGCACATTCGCTACGTGTCAGATCCTTGGCAGTCTTGCCGAAGTTGTATTCTGCACATGCATCAACTCCATATATATAAGGTCCCATCTCAATAGAATTGAGGTAGACTTCCATAATGCGCTGCTTGCTCCAGCAGAGTTCGATGAGTGCCGTGAAATATACTTCAAAACCTTTTCTCACCCATGAACGGCCCGGCCATAAGAAAACATTCTTTGCCGTTTGCTGCGAAATTGTGCTGGCTCCATATTTCTTTGCCTTGCTTTTCAGATTACGCTTGGCCGCCGATCCGATGGCGTCGAAGTCGAATCCGTGATGGAGCAGGAAGCGAGAATCCTCACTGGCCATAACAGCGACGGGCATGTGAGGAGACATCTCTTCGAGAGGTATCCAGTGGTGATGAATGGTGAGTGTACCACCTTCAAGACAGCGTATAACCATTAAAGGTGTGACATAGACAGGAAGGAAGCGATAGACTACCACGGCAAGCAACGTGGAAGCAAAAAAGAAGCATATCGCCCAGCGTAAGATTTTCTTTATCAATGACATGCCAAGAGTTGTGTTTCGATTTCCAATCCGATTATCGGGCTTCTACGGACTTTCTCCCCTATGGGGTTTATTTAAAACAAAAGTCGGGGGATGCGGGCTCTCACGACCCCACATCCCCCTTTATTTCCTAAATTAACGATATTATTTCAGTGTACCATTATTTGCCTGGTTCACCATTTCCTGACTTGCATAGAGATAAACCTCTACACGACGGTTTGACTGACGTCCGGAAGCAGTAGAGTTATCTGCAACAGGGTTGGATTCGCCAAAGCCCTGTACACTCTTAATCTGCGAAGAAGGAACGCCCAGCGCCTGGAGATAGCTTGACACGGAAGTGGCGCGGTCAAGAGATAGTGCCTGATTCTTCTGTGTGCTCTCAGCAGCGGTGCTGTTCTTCCAGCCCTGATTATCAGTGTATCCCTGAATGTCGACATCGCAAGTACTGTTGTTCTTCAGCACGGTGGCGAAGTCGCTCAAGTCTTTCTTTGCACTAGCAGCCAAAGTTGACTGACCAGTAGCGAAGAGCAATCCGGAGTCAAAAGTCACCTTCACGGCTTTCAGGCCGTTGGTGTCTGTAACTTCCTCCACCTTAGCGTTCTCCACTTGCGCAGCAGTCTCCTGTGCCACCTTGTCCATGTGGCGACCAATCAATGTACCGGCACCTGCACCCACTGCACCGCCTATGGCAGCACCGATAGCAGTTGCCTTAGAGTCTTTTCCGATAATGTTTCCGATAATGCCGCCCAATACGGCACCACCACCGGCACCTACCAAAGTTCCTGTTCCCTGTTTGGTCTGGCATCCGCAAACCATGAGCAAGCATAGGCCTGCTACTGTGATCTTTAAACCCTTCATAATTCTATATGTTTATGATAACTACTTTTTTCAAATCTTATGCAAAGATACGTCTTTTTTCGTTAGTATCAGTCGATATCCAACTATTTTTCGTAACTTTGCGGCAAATTTAAACATTATCCGCCTTTGGCGGAAGAGGGAAAGACCTATGATAGGATAGGAAAATCCCTAATTGAAAATGTTAAGACAAAAAATACAAGACAAAAAATAAATGGCTAAAGAACTTAAAGAATTGACGAAGCGTGCTGATAATTACAGTCAGTGGTACAACGACTTAGTGGCCAAGGCCGATCTGGCCGAGCAAGCTCCCGTGCGTGGCTGCATGATTATTAAGCCTTACGGCTATGCCATCTGGGAGAAGATGAAGGCCGTGCTCGACAAAATGTTCAAGGAGACAGGTGTACAGAATGCCTATTTTCCTCTTCTCATCCCCAAGTCATTCCTCTCGAGAGAGGCTGAACATGTAAAGGGATTTGCAAAGGAATGTGCTGTCGTTACTCACTATCGCCTAAAGGCCAGCGACGACGGAAACAGTGTTGTGGTAGACCCAGAGGCCAAGCTTGACGAGGAGCTCATCATCCGTCCCACTTCTGAGACTATCATCTGGAACACCTATAAGAATTGGATTCATTCGTGGCGCGATCTGCCTATCCTTTGCAATCAGTGGTGCAATGTGATGCGCTGGGAAATGCGTACCCGCCCCTTCCTCCGTACTTCTGAGTTCCTTTGGCAGGAAGGACACACCGCTCATGCTACACGAGAAGAAGCTGAAGAAGAAGCCAAGCGAATGCTCCATGTATATGCTGACTTCGCCGAGAACTGGGCAGCAATCCCAATGATCCAGGGCGTGAAGAGTGAGACTGAACGTTTTGCCGGTGCTCTCGATACTTACACCATTGAGGCAATGATGCAGGATGGTAAGGCATTGCAAAGCGGTACTAGTCACTTCCTCGGACAGAACTTCGCCAAGAGTTTTGATGTGACTTATCTAAATAAGGAGAACAAACCCGAATATGTTTGGGCTACGTCTTGGGGAATGTCTACTCGAATGATGGGTGCACTCATTATGGTTCACTCAGACGATAACGGTTTGGTTCTTCCACCGCGCCTGGCTCCTATCCAGGTGGTCATTGTGCCTATTAACAAGGGTGCAGAACAACTGAAATCCATTAGTGATAAACTGCAACCTGTCATCAATAAACTTCGCCAGATGGGAATCACTGTGAAGTACGACGATGCTGACAACAAGCGCCCCGGTTTCAAGTTTGCTGACTATGAGTTGAAGGGTGTTCCTGTTCGCCTTGTGATGGGTGGTCGTGACCTTGAGAATGGCACTATTGAAATGATGCGCCGTGACACGCTGGAAAAAGAGACCGTTCCTTTGGAAGGTATTGCACAGCGCGTGAAGGATACGCTCGAGGCCATGCAGAAAAATATTTTCGAGAAAGCACGTAAATTCCGCGATGCTCATATCTACGAATGTGACAACTATGACGAATTCAAAGAGCGTATCAAGGATGGTGGTTTCTTCCTCTGCCACTGGGATGGTACCGCTGAGACCGAGGCAAAAATCAAGGAAGATACTCAGGCTACCATCCGATGCATTCCCTTTGCTTTCGAGCAGACACCAGGTATTGACATGGTGAGTGGCAAGCCTGCCAAGCATCGCGTAATTATCGCAAGAAGCTATTAAATTATCAATATCAGTTAGGTAACTCCGAAAACAACTATAAAAAGGCTGACGAATTTTCCTGCTTATCTTGCAGGGCTTTCGTCAGCCTTTTTTTATTTATTTAATTCTTTATTATTCAACACTTGACAGGGCTGCTCCAATGCATGTACAAAACTCACTGTATTTTGGGATGATGAAATGTACATGATAAAGTTTCTCCATTGCAGGGAATACCAGTTTGCATTGTGGCAAAAGCGTCAGATTTCCAATCAATACATATTCCTTGATGCCACTGTTGAGAGAAGAGAGAATGCAACTGGAGCCTATCGTCTGCAATACGGTGGTGATAATGCCCAAGGCAATGTCCTCGCGCGTTGCATTGCTCTTGGCGTTGCCGAAGAGCGAGGCTGTGGCAGTTTTTGGAAGTCCAGGAAGTGGACGGGGACTGATGTCACCTATCCTTACATCAATGTTCTTCAAGTCGCCCTCCATGGCAAGTGAGATGATTTGCCTCATGTCGTCGGTTTTGAGCATAATGCGACTCAACCCCATGAGAGTACCTCCGCCCAAGCCAATGCCGCCGATATGCCTGATATCGTCATCATCGCATTGTACCAGACTGGTACCAGTGCCCATTGATACAACTATCATCCGTTTCAACCCTGTCTCGTATCGAGCGCCAAGTCCATCGGCGATAAATTCCTCTGCTTTTTTAGTGGGCAGTCCGTAGATTGGTGAGTCGATGTAGGCCGAACCCACACCAGTAATCATCACACGCTCAATGTCAGAGAGATGTATATCGTTGTCGTGCAGGTACTTTCCGAAGGCTCCATAAAGAGAGGTTACGGGGTCAGTCGCCTTGATACGTATCGGCGACACTACCTCTCCTTTATCATTAACGCCTATAATTTTTGTGGTGCTCATTCCCACGTCAATTCCTATTACCATGTCGTTTTATTTATTATGGTTTTCTATTATAGTCAAAATCCGTTAATACCCTCAGCGTATGATGGAAGACACTGGATTTATCGGCTGCAAATCTACTAAAAATTCATGAGAATATTTCGCTTTCATTCTATTTTTACTGTTGGTAAATCTTAGAGGTGAAAACTTCATAATCCATTGAATATTCTGTGAAAACATATACTAGCTGAGAAAAATACCGGAGAAGAGATGAAATATTGAAAAAATAATGGTAACTTCGCAATGAACGTCTACACAATGTGTTTTCTTTACGTCAAAACCAGGAACGCAAACAGGTCACATTCGACGTTGGATTATTTTTAGAAAAATACAGTTATGGCAACAAGAGTAGTAGCAGCCGTAATACAAGACGGTGACAAATTTCTCTGTATGCAGAGATGCAGAAGTAAGTATCCTTATATTTCAGAGCATTGGGAATTCCCCGGCGGCAAAGTGGAAAAGGGCGAAAGTGAAAGAGACGCTCTAATCCGCGAAATTAAAGAGGAACTG
>JBMNUW010000083.1:0-13247 GCA_050946475.1 Prevotella sp. | reverse complement strand
GTATTAGACACGATTCCTTCGACGTCAAGAAAAAAGGAAAGAAATGTAATCTTGCAAAGAGATAAAAACGGGGCTTGGGCAATCAGATTAAAAAAACTTAAGTTTCACCCTTGAAAAAAACTTAAGTTATGCGGGAAATCTAAAAATGAACCCAACTATATTACAAGAGAGCTCCACCTATAAAAACAAAAATAGCCCCGGTCTCACGACTAAGGCTATCTGGTAAACTCAACTTTAAAAATCATTTTACGTGACTCACGAGACCTTCACAGGCTAAGTGATATTCAATGAATAAAAAAATTCAATCTAATGTAAATCAGACTCATAAGAGTCCTTTTTTACAACCGCAAAATTAATCATCATTTTTCTCTTTTCCAAATTTTCAATCATATAAGTTCATTCAATTAATGGTATTTAACAAAAATGAACACAAATATTGCAGAATACGTCATTAAGTGTCACCTTTTGTATCATAATAATGCAAGCCCCAATCTGCCCTGTTCACGGATTTTCGATGCCAATGATTTATGCAAGTGCTAAAAGGAACATTATTCATTATTGCTGTCCGATAAACATAACTCATCTTTCAACAACCTACCTATTTTCAACAACCTGTCTATAGATGCTATAAATAATGCTGAAAGTTTGCTTCAATAACGGCAAATTACGACATACCCCACTTGGGAGACGATGGGTCCAAAGTTGAGGCAAAACATAAAAGATGCGGAATCATATTAAAAACGACGCACTTTCACCTTACAAATGATGCTATTTTACTTCGTGAACGATGCTATTTTACTTTGCAAATGACGCATCAATCCGTTAAAAAACGATGATTCTATCCGTGAAAATCTACCCTATTTGATTCGCTGAATAATTACTTTGAGTATAATGCATCTTGTTGAAATAAGTTAAATAAACTTTTATCTCAAAAGGTTAACGACGGACTACGCCATATTCTTTGTATCTTTGCAAAGATAGCTATCTATGAAAATGAAGACACGAAATCTAATAACGAATGCATTGTTCTTGGCAATATCGTTGAATGCCAATGCGAAAAATGTCGTCTGGTTTAATGGCGGCCACGTCACCTACTCAGTGCAGAAGACAATAGGAACTGTGGTTGAGAAGGCCACTACGATGATGGAGAGCGACCTTCGTGCCATCACGGGGCGGAGCGTTCAACGCAAGTCTGACAACGGAACAATTCAAATATACCAGTTAGACAAAATTCAAGACAAGGAACTGGAACTTCTTTCCAAGTTGCGAGTGCCCTACTTGAAGTTCATCGTAAAGAAGGACGCCTATTGGATAGGTATGCGAAACAGACGTATCTATGTCGTGGGCAGCAACGGTCGGGGCACAGCCTACGGACTTATGGAACTCACCAGGAGATGCGGCGTATCACCTTGGGTGTGGTGGGGCGACGTGACTCCCACTCGACGTTCGCAACTGCAATGGGATGACAGTAAGGAAATAATGGAATGGCCTTCGGTGGAATATCGAGGCATCTATCTCGACAATCCTGAATGGACCAACAGCGTCTGGGACCGCAACACCCTGGACCGGAAGATGAAAGCCGGAACCCTTGGGCCTCACTACTATCATCGACTCTTCGAACTGATGATTCGCCTGAAAGCCAACACGCTTTGGACCACCATGCACAAAGACCGCAATCTCTTTGCCGCCAACGCGGAGAACTCTGCAGTAGCCGACTCGTTCGATATTGTCATAGGTTCAGCTCACGACGAGCCGTTGCACCATCACAAAGTAAGTTCTCATAACAAAAAGAAAAAACACAAGAAGGACGAGGGGATGATTGACGATGTACCGCAGGTGTTCGTCATGGATGGCCTTGACCCTTCACAACGAGATTTGCACTTCGACAAGAACATCACTCTGCTATGGAGCGATGACAACTACGGCTACCTCACCCGACTGCCCGACGCATCACAACAACAACGGAACGAGGGCAACGGTCTCTTCTATCATCTCAGCTATGCCGGCATTCCCCACGACTATCTCTGGCTTTCCACCACCCAACCTGGACTTGTAGCATCAGAATTGCAACGGGCATGGGACCACCAAGTGCGAAAGTTGTGGATTGTGGGTGTGCACGACCCAAAGGTGGCAGCCTATGACCTGAGCCTCTTCATGGACAAGGCTTGGAGAGTGGGAAGTGTAGGAACGACCAATGTTTCTGCTCACCTGCAACGCTGGCTAACGGAACTGTTTGGCGACCTCGTGGCACAGCGAATCATCAATCCCATGCGTGAGTTCTATCGGCTCACCGCCATCCGCCGCCCTGAATTCATGGGATGGAACCAAATCTCGACGGACGGCAAGACGGAACAGCGACAGCCCGTGCAGAACACAGACTTCAATGCCGATGAATTCGGCAACGAACTGGAACATTATCTCGCTTGCTATCAGAAGGTCAGAAAGGCGGTAGAACTCGCAGCCTCGGACGTGGCTCCCGATAAGACAGACGCATATTTCGCCACGGTAGTTTATCCCGTACAGGCCGCAGCCTGCATGGCAATAAAAATGCTTGAGGCACAGGAATCACGACACATCGGGAGAATAGAGAGTTTCCATCATGATGACGAAGCTCTCGAGTCGGCATCGCTAAGTTGGAAAGCCTATAACGAATTGCGACAACTGACGCTCTTCTACAATGACAACATGGCTGGAGGAAAATGGAAGGGCAATATGAACTGCGCTCCACGCGACTTGCCTGTATTTGGTGCTCCCGTATTGACGGATGTAGTGACTGCCGAGGAAATGCGCAAATACGACCCTGGGGAAGTGGACTGGGCATCAAGAGTGACAACGGAAGGCTGTGTGGTAAAAGCGGCAGCCGATTTCGATTCCTCCACTGGCGCTCAGACGCTCGACCTATTAGGGCATTCCTTAAAAGCGGTACAAATGGATGCTGAAGGCACTCTGCGATATCGATTCTGGAGCGAGAACGGCGAATATGCACTACGTCTGGCATTCATTCCCGTCCATCCCGACGACAACGGCGATTTGCGTGTCGAGGTGCGTATAGATGATGGTACACCCCAAGTGTTCTCCCTCAAAGAAGAAGGAAGAACGGAGCAATGGTGTGAGAATGTGCTGCGCCAGCAAGCCCTACGAACGATGAACGTTCAATTAAGTCAAGGCAGTCATACATTGACGGTCAGAGCCTTGGACAACGGAGTGACTTTCGACCAATGGATGCTTGACCCCGACAAGGAACGTGAATTCTACATGTTCCCTACTCCATGATTATAGAATAAACGTTTCATAAAACAGACATAGCCCGACAGAAAATCGATTGGCAAATACACACAAAGAAAGCCATGTTCATTTGGAACTCCTATAAATTGATGCATAACTGACTACAAATCGCAAATTATGAGCAACCTTCGTCTGTCTTTGATTATCCTATTGTTCTCACCCCTACTCTCTTTCTCGCAGAACTGGCAAGACGTGGACCCGTTGATAGGTAGCGAGGGTGACGGACGAGTGTTTATCGGTCCGACAGCCCCTTTCGGCATGGTAAAGCCCTGTCCCGACGCGGTATCTATGCCCAATGCTGGATGGTCACCTATGCCTGAACCAATTAAAGGATTCTCCCAGACCCATGTTAGTGGAACAGGTGGCGGACAAAAGTATGGCAACATCCTCATCCAGCCCTACCTTTCTAACGACCGTGAGCGGAAACAGCCTCTCCTGCTTCCCGACGGCACGACGACGAGCCTTCCGCTTATCCTTCAACGTCGGGAAAGGGAAGACGTCTCGCTCGGCATATATACTTGTGAGTTCGAGAACGGCATTGACGTAAAACTCACTGCCACTGACCGCTCTGCTACTTATCTTATAAGTTATCCCAGCCAGGCTTGGTCTGTCCCTAACGGTGCTCGTCTCTTGATAGATGCCGCCTCGTTTCTCGGCATGGATACCATTCCCAACAAACGGGAAGCCCAGCAGTTTGTAAGTTCCTCTCTCTCCATAGTAAACGACCATACTCTACAGGGACAGTCCACTGTAAGGGGCGGATGGAACAACGGCGACCCTTACACCGTTTACTTTTATATGGAGACCGACTGTCCCTTCAACATCTTGAACTCCAATAACCATTTTGCACAGGTTGCCTTTCCTTCAACGGAAGGAACAGCCCTGACCTTACGCGTGGGCATATCATTCGTTTCCACCCAACAGGCCCGCAACAACATCAGCCACGATTCTTTTGAAAAGCAATTGACTGATTTAAGGAAGCAATGGGACGAGATGCTCAACCGAGTCGACTATCAAGGCGGAAGTCGAAACCGTCGCATTTTCCGAACGGCTCTCTACCACACATTGCTCATGCCCGTAAACCGCAGCGGTGAAAATCCTAAATGGCAGGGCGGTCCCTACTATGATGACTTCTATGCCATTTGGGACACCTATCGCACTTCTTTTCCACTTCTGATGGAATACTATCCTGAACGAGCAATCGACATGGTGAACGCTCTCCTTGCCATCTACGAGCACGAGGGATACCTCCCCGATGCTCGAAGCGGAGACTGCAACGGACGCACACAGGGTGGTTCCAATGCCGAAATAGTGCTGGCGGAAGCCGCTGCCCGCAATTTTCCAGGCATCAACTATGAACTGGCACTCAAGGCAATGTTGAAAGATGCCGAGGTGCCACCTCTCGACGACGAGAAGGAAGGAAGAGGCGGACTGAAGGATTACATCCAATTGGGATATGTGCCCTACGGTGTCCCCCGTGCCGGCACCCGTACCGTGGAATACAGCTATGACGACTGGTGCATCGCACAGGTGGCAAAGAAGTTGGGTAAACAGAAGCTCTACCGGAAATACATGAAACGGTCGGAAAACTGGAAGAATCTTTGGCGCTCAGACTATGAATGGCAGGGAATGCGTGGATTCATAATGCCACGTAGCCGTGATGGACAGTGGCTCGACAGTGTGACATGGGGGAAGTCTACCGTTAGGAAACCCAAGATAGCCTATCGTCCCGACACCAAGGTGGCACCTTGGTACATCGCTTGGTGGGACACTTTCTTCTATGAAGCTCTTTCTGCTGAATACAGCCTGAGCATACCGCATGACGTACCGAGCCTCATCTCGTTATGTGGAGGTCCCGAAGCATTTCGGCAACGACTGGACACTTTCTTCGACAACGGACATTACAACGTGGGCAATGAGCCTTCTTTCCTCACGCCCTATCTCTATCATTACATTGGACGGCCTGACCTGAGCAGTCAACGAGTGAAGTCAATAGTGCTACGTTATTTCTCGGACAGTCCCGACGGATTGCCAGGCAACGACGACAGCGGTGCCATGTCGGCATGGCTCGTTTGGGCAATGCTGGGTCGTTATCCTGTGGCAGGACAAGGCAAATATCTTGAAATCACTCCAGTGGTATTTCCCGAACCTGCTTCCGGTATCGTACACTTCACGCTCAACCGCCAATATCGTTCCTGGCCCGTTGCCTGGCAATGGCGGGGAGACACACTACACATGAAATGCAACAACGCCACTTATCTCATTTCAAGAGAAACGGTGCAAGCAGGACGAAGTTTCTGTTGGAACAGTCCACAGAAAGATTCACCGACCTATCATTGCCAAGGCACTTTCCTTTTTCTTTCTCAACAAGCCTACGACGACGCTTGCCAGAAAGGCAGTTGTAGTTACGATGGGTTAACATGGAGGGTGCTAAACAAAGAAACGGACACACTCCACTTGCAAGCCGACATCGAAGGCACCGAGATGTGGGTGAAGTCGGTTGCAGGACTACCTCTCATCGTTAAGTCGACGGGAAGCCCACTAAACATTGACTGGACCATCTCATTACAAAGTGACGAGAAGATTCATAACGATAAAAAAGAATAAGGGCAAATAAAGAACAACCAACCTGTAAAAACTAAAATAGCAATGGCGAAACGTATCCTATCACTGCTTTTTCTCTTGACTTTCCTCATCGGTGCCACCGCCCAAAAGACGGCGGAACAGATGGGTGGAGTCTACTATGCCTACCATGCGCCGAACGTGGAACTGTTCGCACCTGCCCCCACGGGCTACCGTCTTTGCTATCTGAGCCACTATGGTCGGCACGGGTCGAGGTGGCTTCCCTCCGACAAACGCTACGAATGGGTGCTGAGCCAGTTTGAGGATGTAGACAACCTGACTCGGGAGGGCAAGCGTCTGCGCAAGTCGCTCGTCATCATCTGCAACAATGCACGAGGCAACGGCGGCAAGTTGACACCCCTTGGAGCCATGCAGCATCAGCAGATAGCGCGAAGGATGATAGCTCATTTCCCCTCGCTCTTCGCCCCTGGCAATACCGTGTGGGCGCGGTCGAGTGTGGTGGGACGCTGCCGTAACAGTATGCTCGCCTTCTGCGACCTTCTGCGGCACGACCAGCCCAGTCTAAAAATAGATGCACAGACAGATTCGGCGGATATGGACTGGATAAGTCATGAATCGCCCGACGAGATGCTAATCAAGATGGACCCCACACCCACTCTCAACGTATCGCCCACAAGGTTGATGCAAATGCTCTTCAAGGACGCATCGAAAGTGAAAGAGCCTGAACGCCTCATGATGGAGCTACATACCATCGCCTCTGATTTGCAAGACTTGAAGGAACCTTCCGAACCTTATCTGAAAGGGAATGACCAATCGACCGTGGCAAGCAATGGGGAAAACTTATCGCCCAAATCAAATACAAAAGCAAATCGACAAAATCTTTTCCGCTATTTTACGGAAGAGGAGCTGCAAGCCATCTACCATCGCAACTGCGAGTCGATGTATCATCAGAATGGTCCCGACCCCGCCAGTCATGGCATACCAGCCCAATGTGCCGCCTTGCTTTGGCGCAACATCGTAACCGAGGCTGATAGCAGTCTGGCAGGTCATGGTCCGTCGGTTGCCTTGCGCTTCGGTCATGACACGGCACTCTATCGTCTGCTCACCCTGTTGGGAATTACAACGCAAGCCAATGGCAGTCCGTGGAAAGCTCTTGACGAAGTGGTGCCGATGGCTGCCAATCTGCAGATGCCGTTCTATCGGAACAGTCAGGGCAAAGTAGTCGTCAGGTTTTATCTCAATGAGCGTCCCGTCTCGCTACAGGGTGTCAATCCCGTCAGCACAGAGAATGGTGTAAATACCTACGGATGGGACGACGTGAAACGTGCTTTCAACCACTACATCGACCGACAGGAGTGGTTGCGCCGCACCCGAGCCATCAACACGATGGTAGGCACCGACTATGCCGTCACTGCTTCGGTGGGACGCTACGGCAAGGGTTCTGAGGAACATGGACAGACGCTCCCAGCCGTGCTCGCTCCTCACGGCATGAACTTCTGGACCCCGCAGACGCAGGACACGGAGCAGAAATGCGTGGCACCTTATTATTACAAGGATTCCCTGTTCCAAGGTTTTCGTTGCAGTCACTGGATTGTTGGCGGCTGCACTCAAGACTACGGTTCGTTCACCTTAATGCCTGAAACAGGACGGCTCCGACTGAAAACCGCGGAACGGGCAACCCCTTTCAGACACGCCGACGAAATTAGTCACCCCTATTATTATGCTGTCTATTTGCCGGAGGAACATCTCATGACGGAGATGACAGCCACTTCGAGAGCTGCCATCTTCCAGATAACACCCGACGGGAAAGGACCTTTGCACGTAGTGGTACAGCCCAATAGTGACGAAAGACAAGGCTTCGTGGCGGTTGACACTCTCCGCAGATGCATTTATGGGTACAACCCCGTGCATCGCATCTATCAAGGTTGGGGAGAAAAAGCTGGATTTAGCGGTTGGTTCGTGGTACAGTTCGACAGACCTTTCGTGAGTAGTGGCGTAACCGACACCGTGGCGTATGTCACCTTTGATGGTCGGGCAGGCGAGCGGATTTTGGTAAAGGCAGCCTCCAGCTTCACAAGTTTGGAGGGAGCTTGGCGGAATCTCAATGCCGAGATTCCTCACTGGGACTTTATGTCCATAAGGCTCGCTCTCGACAGTTTATGGCAACAACAATTACGAACAGTGGAGGTGAAAGACGACGACACGCAGAAAGTCGACCAGTTCTATGGTGCGCTGTATCGTGCGAGTTTCCTTCCCCATGTGGTCAGCGACGTGGATGGCGCCCATCCTAAATTCGCCTCGGGAGAGACCGTTAATTCCAAAAAAGGACGCGACTACTACGCCGACTATTCCATGTGGGACGTCTATCGCGCCCAATTGCCACTCATCGGTCTCACCCAGTCCCAACGTCTGTCTGACATGATGCAGAGTTTGGTGGACAAATACGAGGAAGGCGAATGGATGCCCATCTTCCCCTGTTGGAACTCTTACACCGCCGCCATGATTGGCGACCACGCCGCCGCTGCCTTGGCAGGAGCCTACGCACAAGGATGCCGTAACTTTGACTTGCAGAAAGCATACGAGGGATTGCGCAAGAATGCGTTTGAGAGTCCGAAGTCGTATCGGGAATATGCCGACGGTATGGGGCGCCGTGCCCTGCGGAGCTATTTGAAGTATGGCTACATCCCAATGGAGGACAGCGTGAAAGAGGCTTTTCATACCAACGAGCAGGTGAGCCGTACGTTGGAATATGCCTACGACGACTACTGTGTGGCACAACTCGCCAAGGCACTCGGCAAGTCATCCGATTACAAGACGCTGATGGCAAGGTCTCGCAACTGGCAGAAAGTAATAAATCCGCGCACGGGATGGGTAGACGGACGCCACGCTAACGGTCGTTTTCTTGGCAACAAGGACCTCACCTCACGTGTTTCCTTTATCACAGAAGGTGCCGTGATGCACTATTCTTTCTATGTTCCCCACGATGTGCAGAGTTTGATGAAGGCTATGGGCGGGCGCAAGGCTTTCGTTCAGAAGTTGGATACCCTCTTCGGCCTCAATTCCTCACACGAAGTCTACTACTGGCACGGCAACGAACCCTGCCATCACATTCCCTACCTCTACGCTTGGGCGGGTCAGCCTTGGAAGACACAGCGACTGGTACACGACATCTTGCGCAACGAATATCTCGATGTACCAGGAGGATTGTCGGGCAATGACGATGCGGGACAGATGTCGGCTTGGCAAGCCTTCTCCATGATGGGTTTCTATCCCGTGTGTCCTGCAACACCATACTATATAATAGGTACTCCCTCCTTCCGCGAAGTGCGGATAGGTAATTTCATCATTGAGGCTCAGAATCTTTCCGATGAAAACTTCTACATCCAAGGTGCTTCCTATCAAGGAAAGCCCTATAACCACAATTACATTACCCACGACATGATTCGCAAGGGCGGTGTGCTTCGGTTGCAAATGGGACCGAAGCCCAACAAGAATTGGGGAAGCCGATCTGAGGACTGTCCGCCATCTACATGGATAAACAATGTAGGTGAGCAACAATAATGGATAGACTGATATACTTTCTCAATGTGATTAGACGGCAAAACTTGACAAGATTCCCGTGAAACCTGAACGACTTTCACGTGAAGTCCATTTGACTCTCACGTGAAATTCAATCGACTCTCACGTGAAGCTCAATCGACTCTCACGTGAAGCACGATATCATTAACCTTTACTGGCAACGAGAGCTATGGACTTTCGATGTATCAACAAGCTCCATAGTGGATACGTTCAATCCAAGTTGACTGCTACTTTATGCCACTTTGTCCAGATTTGACCGTATTTAAATTATTTTCAGCCATTTTGACCGAAATAAAGAATGGGGTATATCCATTGTGAATATAATAAGCGAAGAAATAACAAATAACAAAATAAGAAAGGAGAACAACAATGAACTTCGACAAATTCACTATTAAAGCTCAGGAGGTGGTGCAAGAGTCGGTGAACACTGCACAACAGCATCACCAACAGGCCATTGAGCCAGTGCACATTCTCCAAGCCATTCTGATAAAAGCCAATGATGTCTCCAACTACATTTTCCAAAAGTTGGGCGTGAATGGACAACAGATTCAGACGCTCTTGCAGCAGGAGATTTCCCATCTGCCACGTGTGGAGGGAGGTCAACCTTATCTCTCCAACGAGAGCAACAAGGTGTTTGAGACCGCACAAGAGGTTTCGCAGAAACTGGGCGACGAGTTCGTTTCCGTGGAGCCGATTCTTCTCGCTCTGCTGAAAGTAAACTCTACTGCAAGCAGAATCCTCAAGGATGCAGGATGTACGGAGAACGAAATGACGAAAGCCATCCAAGAACTTCGTCAAGGACAAAAGGTGCAAACCCAGAGCGGTGACGAGAACTTCCAAGCTTTGAGCAAGTATGCTCGTAATTTGGTGGACGATGCCCGCAAGGGTAAACTCGACCCTGTGATTGGCCGTGACGATGAGATTCGCCGTGTGCTTCAGATTCTTTCACGCCGTACGAAGAACAATCCTATCCTCATTGGTGAACCAGGTACTGGTAAGACCGCCATCGTAGAGGGATTGGCTGAGCGTATCGTTCGTGGAGACGTGCCCGAAAACTTGAAGAACAAGCAACTCTTCTCGCTCGACATGGGTGCCCTTATCGCAGGTGCCAAATACAAGGGCGAGTTTGAGGACCGTCTGAAGAGCGTGATTAAGGAGGTGACCAACGCCAACGGCAATATCATCCTCTTCATCGATGAGATTCATACGCTGGTAGGAGCCGGCGGTGGCGAGGGTGCTATGGATGCCGCCAACATCTTGAAACCTGCCTTGGCTCGCGGTGAGCTTCGTGCCATCGGTGCCACTACCCTCAACGAATATCAGAAATATTTCGAAAAGGACAAGGCTCTGGAGCGTCGTTTCCAAACCGTGATGGTAGATGAGCCGTCCGAGATAGATGCCATTTCTATCCTTCGCGGACTGAAGGAGCGCTATGAGAACCACCACAAGGTGCGTATCACCGATGATGCTTGTATCGCTGCCGTGAAACTCTCTGAACGGTATATCACCGACAGGTTCCTTCCCGACAAGGCCATCGACCTCATGGATGAAGCTGCCGCCAAACTTCGGATGGAGCGCGACTCTGTGCCCGAGGAACTCGACGAAATTACCCGTCACTTGAAGCAACTCGAGATTGAACGCGAAGCCATCAAGCGCGAGAATGATGAGGATAAAATCAAACAACTCGACAAGGAAATTGCTGAGTTGAAAGAGCAGGAACATCAACGTCGCGCTAAATGGGAAGCTGAGAAAGGACTGGTGAACAAGATTCAGCAGGACAAGCAGGAGATGGAGACCTTGAAGTTTGAGGCTGAACGCGCAGAACGTGAAGGCGACTACGGTAAGGTGGCAGAGATTCGCTATGGTAAACTGAAGAAAATTCAGGATGACATCGACTCTATCCAACTCCAGCTCAAGGCTACTCAAGGTGGTGCCGCCATGGTGCGTGAGGAAGTGACGGAAGATGATATCGCAGAGGTGGTGAGCCGCTGGACAGGCATCCCCGTTACCCGCATGATGCAGAGCGAGCGCGAAAAACTGCTCCATCTTGAAGAGGAACTTCACAAGCGTGTCATCGGACAAGATGAGGCAATCCGTGCCGTGGCTGATGCTGTAAGGCGCAGCAGGGCAGGTTTGCAAGACCCGAAACGTCCTATCGCTTCGTTCATCTTCCTCGGTACAACCGGTACAGGTAAGACGGAACTCGCCAAGACTTTGGCTGATTACCTCTTCAACGATGAGTCGATGATGACGCGAATTGATATGAGCGAGTATCAGGAAAAGTTCAGTGTCACCCGCCTTATCGGTGCGCCTCCGGGGTATGTAGGCTATGATGAGGGCGGTCAGCTCACCGAGGCTGTGCGGCGTAAACCTTACAGTGTAGTGCTCTTCGATGAGATCGAGAAGGCTCATCCCGACGTGTTCAACATACTGTTGCAGGTACTCGACGACGGTCGTCTAACGGACAACAAGGGCAGAGTGGTGAACTTCAAGAACACCATCATCATCATGACGTCCAACCTCGGCAGTCAATACATCCAGGAGCGCTTCGAACATTTGAACGACAGCAACCGCAAAGAGGTGATTGAAGACACGAAAAAGAACGTGATGGAGATGCTCAAGAAGACCATCCGTCCTGAGTTCCTCAACCGTATCGACGACATCATCATGTTCCTGCCGCTCACGCAGAAGCAGATTGCCCAAGTGGTAACACTCCAGATGAATCGCGTGAAGGATATGCTCTCGCAGCAAGGATTCGACTTGCAGTGGACTCCTGCCGCCATAGACTGGCTGGCAAAGGTCGGTTACGATCCCGAGTTCGGTGCTCGTCCCGTAAAGCGCGCCATTCAGGACTATGTGCTTAACGACCTCTCAAAGAAGTTGTTGGCAGAAGAGGTGCTTAGGGAGAAACCCATCATCGTGGATGCCAATGGTGCAGGTCTGGTGTTCCGCAACTAATACAGAACCCCGTATAGAGCGAACTTAGAATAAATCTCATATATAAAAATCTCTGTAGACAGGACATCGTTTCTGTTTACAGAGATTTTTTTTGTATCTGCTATTTTTTGCAGTCTCTTAAAAGTGGCTTACAAATGCATTGTCTTTTAGCAATTACCTTAGGTGTAAATAACGATACTAAAACAAGAAAGCTTAAATCAATACTTTTTAATAAAAAATATTTAAGTATTTATTAGACAGGCACCAACTTGCCCCCAATCATTTGCAGAAGTTATGGATATAACTGCCGAGTTCATCTTTGCCGTTAGTCGCCGCATAAAATAAAGACGAAAGTGATCACTTTATAAAGGGTTGCCATCAAAACTGACAATTTTCTCAAACAAATCAACATATTAGAATATATCGGAAAAACAACGATATTTCTCCAGCTATTTATCTTAATTCGTAAAGATATTGAAAAGATTGGTAATAAATTCGCAGAAAATAGTAACTTTTTGCTCAAAATATTTGCATATATCAATTTTTATAATTAATTTCACGGAGTTAACAACTAGAAACCTATTTTTACGTGCTTTCCGAAAAAATTATTCTTTTACCTGCTTTCATCTGAATTTGCAAGAAAGAATTTTAGTGGCAAAGAAAGACAATTAATTCGATATTACTACATTAAAAAATACGTGACATGACTTACAAAACCTTTTTCAACCGAACCTGCTACTGATTCTTTTCATGTGAGCCATTGGGATAGCACCCATAAAGGCGCACATGTAACTCTTCGAGTCATTAGATAAAATCTAATGTACTATCCTTTCTTATTTACTCCAATTTAATTTTTAAAATCA